>NZ_JBQHWS010000293.1:0-321 GCF_052063845.1 Blautia sp. HCP3S3_D9 | reverse complement strand
CACCACTTTACAACTTTTTCATAAAAAAATATCGTACAGGACTTTCTGATGTATAATGAATTTGACCCAAAACATTACAAAGGAAAGTGACCCTGTACGACAAAAACATTATACAACGAAAAAACACTGATTGGTAGACTTCATCAATATTTTTTGATTTATTTTGAAACTTTTTCTGTTCCGACAGCAGATACCTTATTTCTGCTGATATTATCCATACTGACCTTAGAATCTGCACATTCCATCCGGTTTCTGTATCAGCATTTTTTATCCGAAATAACGGAGAAATCACTGAATGTATTTTATTATGCATGTTCCTAT
>NZ_JBQHWS010000292.1:0-328 GCF_052063845.1 Blautia sp. HCP3S3_D9 | reverse complement strand
TTCGGCTATCCGAGTATAATCATGCTGAAACCATAAGAGAAGGGATAGATGAAGCTATGGAATATATGTCTGCACCGCAGGCAGCGGAAAAATGGGGCATTTCAGAAAGGCGAGTACAGATACTTTGCAAAGAAAACCGAATACCGGGTGCTTCTAAACTTGGGTATATGTGGCTGATACCAAAGGATGCTGAAAAGCCTGTTGATGGACGCAGGAAGTCTTTCGGAGACAAGAAAGAATAGCACGCTTCATCGGAAATTCAAAAAACTATGATACACTACAGACTTGGAGGTGGAATAATGCAGAAAATTTTAGTTGTTGAGGACGA
>NZ_JBQHWS010000291.1:0-400 GCF_052063845.1 Blautia sp. HCP3S3_D9 | reverse complement strand
CTGAGAGCAGTCGAAGCAGCACAGAAGCATAAACTTGTAAAAGTTGGTGATACAGTTGTATTCGCAGGTGGTGTACCGCTTGGTATTCCGGGAAGAACAAACATGATCCGTGTCTGCATCGTAGAATAATATTAAGATACAAGGTCAGGGACAAGGTACCTTTTGCCCCTGACATCATATTAGCAGAACAAACAGCATAAATTTTTAAAGACACATACAAGGGTCTGCCGTCAACTTTTCGACAGCGGCCCCTTGTTTTTGTGCGTAATGAGGAGAGAAAATTATTATGAAAATAAACGGAGAAGAAGATTCCAGACATATTTTCAGAGGGGAGCTGGCATTGGTGATCGCAGTTATGATCAACAGCCTTGCAGTTATCCTGATGCTGTATTCAGGTTCC
>NZ_JBQHWS010000290.1:0-504 GCF_052063845.1 Blautia sp. HCP3S3_D9 | reverse complement strand
AACCTAGATTATTCACGGCACAGTCGTGAAAGTGGCTGAAAACCACATAGTTTCTATATTTTAACTGAATATTGCTTTTCACCTATCAGATGAATGAAAAAAGAGCATCCATTTGTGGTAAAATTAAGGTGTCGAATCTTAAAAAATAACCCAAAGGAGCCCTTTATGAGTATTGTAAACACCTTAGCCTTAGAAAGCAATAGACAGATAAAAATAAATTTTGATGGAGGCGATCTATCCTCCGATGCAGGCTTACTTCTTATCAAAGAATTCGTAAGCAAACTTGGTATTGATAAGCTTTTTGTCAAATCTTTCAAGACCAATGATTCTATCACATTCAAGCTGTGTAGCAGCTGCCCTTATAAGAATGAATTCTATGAGACATTTTCAAATATCGGTAAGCTGAATGTACAGTTGGAATAGCAACTATTAACGAACCTTGACAGCCTAATAACTGCTTAGAACTTTGCCACGGGGATTTTATACCCTTTTGACAGGTTAATT
>NZ_JBQHWS010000289.1:0-540 GCF_052063845.1 Blautia sp. HCP3S3_D9 | reverse complement strand
AGTTCTTCATAATCGTTCGCCGGATCCAGATGATATTCATCCTGCCCGTCCAGAAACTTCTGAAAGCTTTCCTTCGTGATTCTTTTTCGATCAGCGATCGTGACGAACTCAAAGAAATGCTGATACTTTTGACTATTCAGGATGCCATATACCTGATTTCTGGTGATTCCCAGCTGTCTGCCCATTTCCGGCATAGTGAGAGTTGCGGCCTCCATTTCCGCGTCCCTCTTTTTATCCTCCTTCGTGCGGTATCTGGACTGTCCGTCATACCATTTCTGAAATGCAGCTTTTGGTACACGTTTCCAGTAGTCCACAATCACGACTTCGATATTATTCCGCTTGATCAGGTCATAAACGACACCATCCGTAACTTCCAGCATTTCTGCAAGTTCCGGAACAGAATAAGACCATTCTTTCAATTCCTTTCCCGGTTCTTCTCCGGTGACTTTATGATATTTAATCTGATTCGCATACCACTTTTCAAAACTCTCAATATTGACCCGCATCTTTCCGGCAATCTCTTTGGTCTCAAAAAATTTT
>NZ_JBQHWS010000288.1:0-606 GCF_052063845.1 Blautia sp. HCP3S3_D9 | reverse complement strand
TTCATAACTCATCCAGAACTTATCCAGAAGTCGGTGGTTTATAATGGCAGAAAACGAGAGAAACCAGCAGAAACAAGGAACTCTTGTCCTGCTGGCTTAACCAAGAGTCTTTTGTCACAGACTCACTTTATTGGGAGAAAAACCGTTCGGTTATACAGACCACGGTATTCTATCTGGATAGGTCCATTACAGAAATCAGGGAATTGGAAGCATATCAGATTTATGTATTAGTAAAAAAGAAAGTATACCCTGAAGTAAACAACTTAAGGAGAAGTACCCCTTGTAAGGAGATGATAGTAAAATGAAGATTCTGATGATTGAAGCGGAAGACACAATTTTACAGGATGTGGTTACGTTCCTAAACGAGAAAACGAGTTGTCATGTCAGGAACTTATCTCTAACTACAGAGTCTTTAAACGTACTTACCTTCTCCGGTTTGGAAATCCACCTGCAGGAGCAGATGGTTATTCATAATGGTGACCATATTCCCCTTTCACATTATGAGTTTCAGACGCTTGCTTATCTGGCACAACATCCGGGATGGGTATTCTCCAAAGAACAAATTTACGAAGCAGTTTGGAAGGAGAATCCAAAGCACTGTGGCAG
>NZ_JBQHWS010000287.1:0-620 GCF_052063845.1 Blautia sp. HCP3S3_D9 | reverse complement strand
AGCTGTCGCAAGACAGACAACCTTGATAACTAAACAGTGAAACACATACGATTCTCGAAAATTCTTTACATTTTTAAGAACGGTTGAATAAACCAAAAACAGTAAAAACGAGAGATAACTAAGCTAGTTGGTTGTCTTGAGTGAATCAAACATTTTATCAGAGAGTTTGATCCTGGCTCAGGATGAACGCTGGCGGCGTGCTTAACACATGCAAGTCGAACGGGAATTACTTTATTGAAACTTCGGTCGATTTAATTTAATTCTAGTGGCGGACGGGTGAGTAACGCGTGGGTAACCTGCCTTATACAGGGGGATAACAGTCAGAAATGACTGCTAATACCGCATAAGCGCACGGAACCGCATGGTTCTGTGTGAAAAACTCCGGTGGTATAAGATGGACCCGCGTTGGATTAGCTTGTTGGTGAGGTAACGGCTCACCAAGGCGACGATCCATAGCCGGCCTGAGAGGGTGAACGGCCACATTGGGACTGAGACACGGCCCAGACTCCTACGGGAGGCAGCAGTGGGGAATATTGCACAATGGGGGAAACCCTGATGCAGCGACGCCGCGTGAAGGAAGAAGTATCTCGGTATGTAAACTTCTATCAGCAGGGAAGATA
>NZ_JBQHWS010000286.1:0-659 GCF_052063845.1 Blautia sp. HCP3S3_D9 | reverse complement strand
CTCTTCCTGGATCACTTCTGTCCTCTCCCTTGCGCATATGAACCTCCCATCATCCTCATATATTTCAAGTTTAAAATACTTCTTATATCCATCCCCTACGGTCGCTTTTTCTCCCTTTAAACCGTTAAGATATTTCGTCATTCGGTCTATTTTTGCCTCTATCTGTTCATGTTCCGCACACGCTTTCTGGTCTGAATAATAAATACGAAAATATCTTTCTTTTTCATCTGATATATAGAGTTTTTTCTTTATTGTCTTTCCAAATGTCTTATACTTCCGTATATTGTATTTACGAATGCTCTCGAATTCTCCTTTGTTTTCCAGGATCACCCGTCTGACAGATTCACTCATACCCTTTACCATGATCACAAAATCATACCCGCATTCATCCATATACCGGATGTTTTCCCTGCCAAAATATCCCCTTTCCAGGATAAATCCGACCTTCTTATATCCGTATCCTTCTGCTTTTTTTAACATATACTGGAGCTGGGAAATATCTACGATACTTCCAGGATACTGCTCATAAAACAACGGTTCTTTATTATATGTATCATACACAATGGAATAGTTAAAGACCGGCAGTCCACGGTCATCTTTCGGGTGTCCAAACTCAACAAATCTCAGATCCCCGGCCTGACAGTTCTTATTGGTCGAAT
>NZ_JBQHWS010000285.1:0-761 GCF_052063845.1 Blautia sp. HCP3S3_D9 | reverse complement strand
TCCATATAATATAAGCCAGATAAACAGACAGATGACCGTAATACAGTTTCCCAGATAAATCTCTCTGGCTCCCTGCAGACAGTATTCCAGAACACTGAGTATGATCCCTGACACAATCCCTGCAACAAACTTTCGTTCTATACTCTCTGACAGTCTCTGTTCCAGTTTATCCTGCTTCTCGTGGATCATCTGCCCCATAAGATAAAAACTCATACCTGTAAACAAAAAGTTTCTGTATTCCATCGTATGGTAAAATCCACCTGCAAATCTGCAGAACTCTGCTCTCCACAAAAGTACCACAGATAATATCGGAATGCAGCAGTACGCCGCCTTTCTGATATGCAGCTTTTCGATACAGAAATCAACCGCATAACAGTAAATAAGTGCAGGCAAAAACCACAGATGTGCCCTGACAGGTGAAGTACTGTTATAAAAAACAAATTCCTTCAGATGCTCTATATCCGTAAGTTCTTTTATCCACTCTGCCGCATTCCCTCCGCCTGAAACTTTCATCAGATATTCCCAGCCAAAATAAAACAGGATAGATACTGCAAAGAGTTTCAGGATATGTATGATCTTAAAGGGTATCTTAACTGCAGCATTATTGTTTTCATAATAGCAGAAATATCCGGATACCATAAAGAAAAATGGCACTGCACATCTGGCAAATACTTTTATGATCTGACCTGTCTCTCCTGGAAAGCTTACATGAATACAGACTACCAGAAATGCTGCTATTGCTTTTGCCACATCCAGACTTT
>NZ_JBQHWS010000283.1:0-866 GCF_052063845.1 Blautia sp. HCP3S3_D9 | reverse complement strand
CCTTTATATCCTGTATAAAAAGTTCCAATCATTGTGATTAAAGCTACTACTGACCAATATTTATGTGCTTTCATGTAATTCCTCCATTTTTCAGTGTATTCAATTCTAATTATACGCTACCACATTCCTATGTCAATTTGATAATAGAGCATTCCTATAAAATTTTTCAGAATATCATGGTTAAAACTATGTATTGTTATCATTTAATTGTTGTTTCAGAGAATTTAAAGATGAGCCTGACATATTACTCATGGTCATATTAACCAATGTCATAGCCTTATTAAGATCTGTTACTGATTGAACAGCATTTTCAGTTTGAGTTTTTAGAAAATTGAACGCATCTACCTTTAGCTTGGTAGTTGCAATACCTTTCAAACTTGCAGATACATTATTTGCATTGTTCTGTATTTGTTGCAAGCTATTATTTAGATTGTTCATGCCACTTCCATTAAGATTACTTAAATTGACTTGAACATTTATTTTTTTATTTTGTAAAGCATTTAGCTTCGCTTCTAACTGTGACGTATCAAGGTCTGCCGTTACTTTTACTTTAAATTCATCAGCCATTTAAAACCTCACTTTCTTTGTATTATTATAGTGTAATATTACTTAAAAATAAATTTTTGCACAATAAAAGAGACTACCCATTGAGATAGCCCCTTATATTCCAAATTAAGTATAAATAAAAGCACAATTATTTTTGGATGGGCGGTGTATCCATCATCTCAGGTACTCTTTTCAGAGTGCGTCAGGAACCTTTTCTGACCTCAAAAATAATCGTGCCTGTTATTATTGTATTTATTTCTTATAAAGAGAATACTATTTATTCTGTCTCTTATACACATCTCCGAGCCCACGAGACAGTC
>NZ_JBQHWS010000282.1:0-923 GCF_052063845.1 Blautia sp. HCP3S3_D9 | reverse complement strand
GTAAGTGCTTCAAAAGAAGGCGTAGTGCTATTTCCTCCACCAATTGATATACTGGGAAAAACCAATATATTTTAAGGAGGACTTATTCTATGGGAAAAACCAACCAGGAAACTATAACCACATTTGCGGAGGTTTTCTCTTCATCCGGAATCTCATCTCACCAAAATAACCGGACAGCAAATACCAATGATAACCGGCTGATGATATATTTTCAGGGAATGAAACTATACATCCCGGATGGGTTTCATCCGGATACCTTATTAAAGCTGATGCAGGTAATGAAAAAATTATGATGAGGCGTATGGCGGAAGGGGCCAGCCGGATCTTTCTGGCATGTGGCAGTACAGATTTCCGTAAACAGATCCCGGGGTTAGTCGCTGCAGTCAGCACACAGTTTCAACTTGATCCATATCAGGGAGACCTGGTTTTTATCTTTTGCAATAAAAAAAGAGATTCCATAAAAGTACTGAGATACGACCGGAACGGCTTTGTACTGGCAACCAAGAAGCTGCTGGACCACATGAAGTTCCAATGGCCGCGGACACCGGATGAAGTAAAAGAGATCTCTTTTCAACAGGTAGAATGGCTGCTTCAGGGACTGGAGATCGAGCAGAAAAAAGCCCATCATCCTGTGAAGATCCGTGCACAGGATACCTGTTTTTAAAGCAGGAAAAAATGACTGTAAAATATGCGGAAAAGCCTTTAAATTCGGCATTTTTCTGCGCATTTTACAGCCTTTTTCAGTGGCAAAAATACAGGAAAAATGGTAAAATATAAGCAGTAAAAAACAAGGAGATCATATACATGACAGAGCATGAGGAACTGCTTATGCTTCGGGAACTTGCTGCAAAACAGAAACAGCAGCTCGAAGAAAAGGACCGGATCATAGAAGAAAAAAATGAGAAGATCGAAAAACAGAATAT
>NZ_JBQHWS010000281.1:0-928 GCF_052063845.1 Blautia sp. HCP3S3_D9 | reverse complement strand
TCCATACACCAAGATATTATGTAGGGAGCAAGGTCAAAGTCCAGTATGCCGAAGTGACCGGACAATGGAATGTTATGGAAAAAAATGTGGACAGCTACGGAAATGCCCTTGTCACTTCCACTTATGGAACACAGAGAGCCAATGCCTACCGTCTTTTGGAAGATGCCTTAAACCTTAGAGATACCAAGATTTATGACACGGTACAGGATGCCGAGGGGGAACACCGGGAATTAAACCGGAAGGAAACAATGCTGGCACAGCAGAAGCAGGAGCTGATCAAAGAGGAATTTAAAGAGTGGATATTTAAAGACCTGCACCGACGGGAAGATCTCTGTAAGATTTATAATGAACGATTTAACAGCATCCGTCCACGGGAATATGATGGAAGCCATATTCAGTTTGTCGGCATGAATCCGGAGATCACTCTGATGCCGCACCAGAAAAACGCAGTGGCTCATGTGCTGTATGGAAATAACACCCTTCTGGCTCATTGCGTAGGAGCAGGGAAGACGTTCCAGATGATCGCAGCCGGTATGGAATCAAAACGGCTGGGACTCTCACAGAAGAATCTTTATGTTGTGCCAAACCATCTGACCGAGCAGTGGGGCAGTGATTTCCTACGTCTCTATCCGGGAGCAAATATCCTGGTGGCAACAAAGAAGGACTTTGAGCCGGCAAACCGAAAACGTTTCTGTTCCCGTATTGCGACAGGAGATTATGATGCCGTGATCATTGGACATACACAGTTTGAGAAAATCCCCCTTTCAAGGGAACGGCAGATTGCCATGCTGGAAGATCAGATCGCAGATATTACGTTTTCCATTGAAGAAGCGGCACATCAGGCAGGACAGAATTATACCATCAAGCAGTTGGAAAAAACAAAGAAGAGTCTGCAGGCGAGGATGAAGAAACTCAATGACCAGACCAG
>NZ_JBQHWS010000280.1:0-968 GCF_052063845.1 Blautia sp. HCP3S3_D9 | reverse complement strand
GAATCGCTAGTAATCGCGGATCAGAATGCCGCGGTGAATACGTTCCCGGGTCTTGTACACACCGCCCGTCACACCATGGGAGTCAGTAACGCCCGAAGTCAGTGACCTAACCGAAAGGGAGGAGCTGCCGAAGGCGGGACCGATGACTGGGGTGAAGTCGTAACAAGGTAGCCGTATCGGAAGGTGCGGCTGGATCACCTCCTTTCTAAGGAATGTTGGAAAAGTAGGTTGTAAATACAGCTGAATCAATCCGGCTAAAACGGAATTGGATACAGTAGGCTGTGAAAACGGCTGAATCAATCCAACTAAAACGGAAGAAGAAGTAGAGTAAAGAATGTGTTTTACTGTTGAGTTATCAAGGGAAACTGAATAACAATATTTCTGGTAGTGATGCGCTTAGGGGAAACACCCGTTCCCATCCCGAACACGACGGTTAAGACCTAAGCGGCCGATGGTACTGCATTGGAGACGATGTGGGAGAGCAGGTGGCTGCCAGATCAAATGGGGATGTAGCTCAGTTGGGAGAGCACCTGCCTTGCAAGCAGGGGGTCGAGAGTTCGAATCTCTTCATCTCCACTGAAATCGAAAGATTTCAAGATGGGCTTATAGCTCAGCTGGTTAGAGCGCACGCCTGATAAGCGTGAGGTCGGTGGTTCGAGTCCACTTAAGCCCACTGGTTTAAATGAACCAGAACCCCGAAAAGTTCATAAGCATGAGCCATAGGGCAAAGGTCCACTTAAGCCCATTGGGTTTTAAGTAAAAGCCCAGATAATTGTACCTTGAAAACTGCATACATGAAATTTGATTAAAAGTTAATCAAATATCCTTGATACAAAACGTTAAGAGATATGAGAGTGTCTCATAAAACGCAAGATAGGAAAAGACATCGATATTAATTGTTATCAACAGTAACAAAAATATATCAAAACAATGAGAATCAAACGACCGCATCACCTACGCTAGGGTGA
>NZ_JBQHWS010000279.1:0-1110 GCF_052063845.1 Blautia sp. HCP3S3_D9 | reverse complement strand
ATTGGCAAATTGAATGTACAGCTGGAATAGAAGCGATTAACGAACCTTGACAGCTTAATCATTGCTCTGAAATCTGTCACAGGGATACTATACCCTTTTGACAGGGGTATCAAGGAGGATTATGGCTGTATGGGACAATTTTGGGGTTCATGGTTCAGTTTTTAATTCAGATACTGTTCCGTGAATAATTCAGGATTATGGAATAAGATTGTGCGAAAAAGGGACATTTACAAAGTGCTATTATTTCAAAAATAGTAATTATTACTAATTTTATATTGACATTTTAAAACTTCTGATATATGCTTCTAATTAAGAATAAATCCTAATAAGGGGGGCAAATGACTAACAGAAGAAATACAATTCAGAAAGATCTTGTGAAAAATGCTGTATATGAAATAAAAAGGCATGTTACAGCAAATGAAGTATGTGAATTTCTAAAAAAAGAATATCCTACCATTGGAAAAGGAACAGTATATAGAAATCTTGATATACTGTCAGAAGAAGGTGCTCTGAGAAAGGTTGAAGTGCCAGATGGAGCAAATCGGTTCGATATCACATTGAAAAATCATTATCATGTGAGATGTATAAAATGTGGTGAGGTATCGGATGTAGATATGGAGGAAATACCGGATTTAATGAAAAGAATTCATGATACGCATGGAATTGATTTTTTGGAATATGATATTTCCTTTAAAGGCATTTGTCCGAGATGCAGGGAGAAGATGAAGGAGGAGCAGAATGGATAAAAAAGCGATGTATAAGCTGAGTTACGGATTATTTGTACTGACTGCCAGAGAAGCCCAAGAGGATAATGGCTGTATCATTAACACTGCAATCCAGGCGGCATCAGAACCTAATCAATTAAGTATCTGTGTAAATAAAGCAAATTATACACATGAAATGATCCAAAGAACCGGAAAATTCACAGTGTCAGTATTAAGCCAGAGTGCCCAGTTTGAATTATTTAAACATTTTGGTTTTCAATCCGGGCGGGATATGAATAAGTGTGAATCCATAACTTGAATTTTGGGCGCACTTTCCCCTTGGTGGAAAAAGTCTTTTTTTAAAGCTTATTGGGCTTGTGCAGCACACTGCTGCTGTATAAGTTTT
>NZ_JBQHWS010000278.1:0-1184 GCF_052063845.1 Blautia sp. HCP3S3_D9 | reverse complement strand
GGGGTTACGGACTGCATTTAAGATTCAGTGAAGTTAACAGAACGGTTTTGGGAAAGCCGGCCAGAGAGGGTGAAAGCCCCGTACGTGAAAGCAGAGCTGACTGAGCAGGATCCAGAGTACCACGAGACACGTGGAACCTTGTGGGAAATCAGGGGGACCACCCCCTAAGGCTAAATACTACTTAGTGACCGATAGCGCATAGTACTGTGAAGGAAAGGTGAAAAGGACCCCGGGAGGGGAGTGAAAGAGAACCTGAAACCCTGTGTCTACAAGCTGTGGAAGCACTTTATATGTGCAACCGCGTACTTTTTGTAGAACGGTCCGGCGAGTTACGCTTACTGGCAAGGTTAAGCACTTCAGGTGCGGAGCCGTAGGGAAACCAAGTCTTAAGAGGGCCAGAGTCAGTAGGAGTAGACCCGAAACCGGGTGATCTATCCATGTCCAGGTTGAAGCTGCCGTAAGAGGTAGTGGAGGACCGAACCCACATCCGTTGAAAAGGGTGGGGATGAGGTGTGGATAGGGGAGAAATTCCAATCGAACCCGGAGATAGCTGGTTCTCCTCGAAATAGCTTTAGGGCTAGCCTCGATACAGATTTGCGGAGGTAGAGCACTGAATTTCCTAGGGGGCGTCAAAGCCTACCGAAGAATATCAAACTCCGAATGCCGTGTAATCGATTATCGGGAGTCAGACTGCACGAGATAAGTTGGGCGGTCAAAAGGGAAAGAGCCCAGACCTTCAGTTAAGGTCCCAAAGTGCGCGTTAAGTGGAAAAGGATGTGGGATTTCGAAGACAACCAGGATGTTGGCTCAGAAGCAGCCATCCATTCAAAGAGTGCGTAATAGCTCACTGGTCGAGAGGTCCTGCGCCGAAAATGTCCGGGGCTGAAACGCGCCACCGAAACTAAGGAACCGAAAGGTTGGTAGAGGAGCATTGCATGCGGAACGAAGCAGTACCGTAAGGAGCTGTGGACTGCATGGAAGAGAGAATGCCGGAATGAGTAGCGAGATAGAGGTGGGAATCCTCTAGGCCGAATATCCAAGGTTTCCAGAGTAAAGCTGATCTGCTCTGGGTAAGTCGGGGCCTAAGGCGAGGACGAGAGTCGTAGCCGATGGACAACAGGTGGAGATTCCTGTACTGCGGTATGACAGAACTGTGGGGACACGTAAGGAAAGCGGAAGCCGGG
>NZ_JBQHWS010000277.1:0-1205 GCF_052063845.1 Blautia sp. HCP3S3_D9 | reverse complement strand
GCACTCCTGCATGCTCGTAAAAAGCTGTTCGGGTCCTCTACAGAAGCGTCCAGCCAGTTAGAAGGACAGCTGTCTCTGTTTGAAACCGCGCAGGAATTAGCAGAAGAACTGGAAACACAGAGGCAGAAGATCTCTGTAAAACCCCATACCCGTACACCAAGGAAACCTGGAGTACGTGCAGAGATGCTGGAAGGACTTCCACAGGAAATTGAAGAATACATCCTTCCGGCTGACGAGACCTGCAGCATTTGTGGAAGTGAACTGAAAGTGGTAGGAAGGGAAGTTGTCCGCACAGAAGTGGAGTTTCAGCCGGCCAAAGTGACCGTAAAGCAGATCATCCGTCAGGTGGTAAAATGTGTAAGCTGTGGGACAGAAGGAAGTGAGCATCCGAACTGCCATATGCAGAAAGCAGCCGTACCGGCTCCGCTGCTTCCCCATTCCATTTCCACGCCATCTCTTGTGGCACAGATCATGTACCAGAAATTTGCCTTGGGACTTCCGCTTGCCCGTCAGGAAAATGACTGGCACCGGCTAGGCCTGGTACTCCCAAGGGGAAACATGGCACGCTGGATCATCCGCTGCAGCCAGGAATGGCTGGAGCCGGTCTATTGGGCGATCCATGCAAGGCTGATGGAGTGTGCAATCCTGCATATGGATGAAACGCGTATCCAGTGTAACAAGGAAGACGGAAAAAAAGCCAGCAGCCAGTCTTTCATGTGGGTGATCCGGAGTGCGGCAGACGAAGAGGTCAGAGCGGCATTCTTCTATTATTCCCGTACGCGTAACGGAGACGTTGCAAAGGATCTTCTGAAAAGATTCTCGGGATATCTTGTAACAGATGCCTACAGTGGCTACGAGAAGGTTGAAAACATCACCCGTTCCCTTTGCTGGTCGCACGTGCGCCGAAAGTTCCTGGACAGTATCCCGTTAGATGGGAAAGGGAAAGCAATCCCAGGTTCAAAGGGTGCCGAAGCGGTCGGTTATATAGATCTTCTATTCCGAGTAGAGGCACAGATCAAAGACCTGCCAATAGAAGAACGAAAAAAGAAGCGTCAGGATGCATCACGCCCCATCCTTGATGCCTTTTGGGCGTGGCTGGAAAAGACCTCTGGCCTGTATACGACAAATGAAAACCTGACCAAGGCACTTCATTACGCCACAAACCAGAAAAAATATCTTGAAACTTTTATGGAAGATGGCAGGCT
>NZ_JBQHWS010000276.1:0-1242 GCF_052063845.1 Blautia sp. HCP3S3_D9 | reverse complement strand
GCAGGAAGCTTTTCGAACGTTTTCCGGAAATAAGAAACCAGCTTTGGAAAGGGGAGCTGTGGAACCATTCCTATTATGTGGAAACGGTCGGATCTGTATCGGAAGAAAATATCCGCAGGTATATCGAACATCAGAGCAAAGCGTACTGATACGATGGAGGAGAGGAAATGCTGCTGTCAAAGAAAACATCCATAAAGGTCAGCCGGGAATATGCGAACCTCATCGGGCATATGTGTTATGCAGCATCCAAGCTCTGGAATGTCTGTAATTACGAGCGTCAACATTACAAAGAAACAGGGATGGAGCAGTATCCTGACTGGTACTATCAGAAAAAAGCCCATAAAGAGGATCTGTGGTATAAACAGCTCCCGTCCCAGACCGCCCAGGAAGTCTGCAGGCTGCTGGACAAGGCATGGAAGTCTTTTTATGCCCTGAAAAGAACCGGGGGGATCGAGGCTCCCAGACCGCCGCGGTTTAAGCAGGAAAGTATCCCCATTACCTATATGCAGATGGGGATCGTGCATGAGCGGGATACGGGCAGAGTCCGCCTGTCCCTTCCAAAGACATTAAAAAAATATATGGAAGAAACATATCAGATCCATGAAAACTTTCTTTACCTTGAAAATAAGATTTTCAGGGGCATGGACCAGATCAAACAGCTGCGGATCTATCCGCCGGAGAAAGAAAACTGTAAAATTATTGTTGTTTATGAGGTCCCTGACCAGGAAGAACTTCCACAGAACGGACATGAACTGTCTATTGATCTGGGGCTTCACAACCTTATGACGTGTTATGATTCTGAAAATGGGAAGACGTTTATCCTGGGCAGGAAGTACCTTGAATTGGAAAGATATTTCCATAAAGAGATCGCAAGGGTGCAGGCCCAGTGGTATGGACAGCAGTCCGGAAAGGGAGTAAAGCACCCGGTCACATCAAAACATATCAGGAAGTTATATAAGAGAAAACAAGACTCAGTAACGGACTATCTGCACAAGATTACAAGATATCTTGCAGAATACTGCCGGGAACAGGGGATCACCTGTGTCGTTACAGGGGATATCCGGAACATCCGGAGAGAAAAAGACCTGGGACACAGGACAAACCAGAAGTTTCACAGTCTGCCGTATAACAGGATCTATATCATGCTGGAATATAAGCTGAAAAGATATGGGATCCGTTTCATAAAACAGGAAGAAAGTTATACCAGCCAGTGCAGCCCACTGTCACCGGAAGTGGGGAAAA
>NZ_JBQHWS010000275.1:0-1285 GCF_052063845.1 Blautia sp. HCP3S3_D9 | reverse complement strand
CTATAAATGAGCAAATTTGAAAAATTGCACAAAACTACACTGCGAATTTCATAAATGAATCAAAATCATTGCTTTCCTTTGCGCATTGAAAAAGATAACGATACTTTTCCAGCTGAATGGTATCACAGATTTCGTGATATCCAGTTTCAAACGAACAGAACCTACCAGTACCCACTGCACACATGAAATGTGCCAGTGACATAAGTAGCCAGTACCTTTTGATTCCCTGTGCAGAGCGTATCTGATAGCTGTCCAGTGCCAGTTTATCCTTACACTGGCGGAAAAATACTTCAATCGGCCATCGACACACATACCAGGAAAGAATCTCCTGTGTAGACAGGGCTGCGTTTGTACTGATGAAAGCACGCAATGCTTTGGGATTACCAAATGCTTTTTCCGGATAACTCAAAAGAACTACCGCATTTTCTATGCCGTTGAGGTTTCCCTCGTACCGGTACACATAATAGTTTCGTTTTTTGACTGTCACAAGGTCAAATTCACGATGTGTAACAGACAATTCGGCGGCCAGTTCACGAAGTTTCTTTTTCATTCCCGATGGATACAGCAAACGGTTTGTTTTCAAAGCACCGATGGTATGGAACCCTCTCTGTGCAAAGGTATTGATTATCTTTTCAGAAACATACCAGCAGTCGCAAAGAAAATAGGACATTACCGGTGGAACAGGCAGCTCCTTTGCAATGCTTTGTACAATGTCAATCTTGGAAATTGACTTATTGTACATTACAAAAGCATAGTTCAGAACAATGCCATTGCAGGAAAGCATAACAGCAACTGCCTGATGCCCGTAATCCGGTTTTCCCTTTAAATGGGATTGGTGAAAATACGCATCTTCAATCGGATGTAAAGCCTGTGACGAAGGCTTTGTCTTTGAAGCAATCGTATCGTCCACAATACAGAGAACAGGTTTTCCGGTGCGTGCTGCTTCTGAATAAATAATCTCAATGACAGAGCATTTTAACGTATCTGAAAGTAAGGAATCATCCCATTTTCCGGAATTGAGGAAATGGGCAATCGTAGTTCTGTGGCAGGAACTGTTTTTAGCAAAGTCCGTGGTTTTTCCATGATATCCTGAAATGAAAATACTGATTAGGATACTCATAAGATGGTTTATTACTCGGTTCGAATAAAATTTGCATAAGTTTAATTTTTTAAACTGGTTGTATATGAATGAGGAATGATGTATAGTATTTGCGAGAGACACCTTCTTTCGTAAATGTTGCAAATGTTTGTTTTGGCACTTTCATTATACAACACATGGAATCGA
>NZ_JBQHWS010000274.1:0-1371 GCF_052063845.1 Blautia sp. HCP3S3_D9 | reverse complement strand
GCATGGTTGTGGGAGCTATTATCAATACCATTCTTGACCCCATTTTTATTTTTGTTTGCGATTGGGGAATTGCCGGCGCAGCTTGGGCAACAGTTATTGGGCAAATTTTTTCCTTCATACTCGCATTCCGTTATCTATGGCGTTTCCAAACAATCCATTTTGAAAAAGAGTCGTTTTTATTGGACATCAAAGAAAGCATGAAAATTTGCAGCATGGGAATCAGCAGCAGCTCAAACCAGATTGCAGTTACCGTGATTCAAATCATTCAGTACAATTCGTTGACTTATTACGGCGCATTAACAAAATATGGAACAGATATTCCCTTAGCTGCTTGCGGAATCGTTATGAAAACAAATGCCATAATCCTTGCGATTGTTGTAGGAATCTCGCAGGGAACACAGCCGATTATCGGCTTCAACTATGGGGCAAGGCAATACCATCGTGTACGGGAGGCTTACCTGCTTGCGGTAAAATGGAACCTTGTTGTTTCCACTATTGCTTTCATCGCATTTCAATTTTTCCCGCAATCTATCATTTCGCTATTCGGAGATGGGGACGAGCTGTATTTTGAATTTGCTGTTTTGTTCATGCGTACCTATCTTTTCATGGTGTTGGTAAATGGTGTGCAGTTGCTTTCTTCCAGTTTTTTTACCGCAATAGGAAAATCGTTAAAAGGTGCTCTGTTGGCATTAACAAGGCAGACTTTTGTGTTGATTCCGCTTACCCTGCTGCTCCCGCTTCGTTTCGGAATTATGGGAGTATTGCTTGCGGGACCTGTTGCTGATTTTTCAGCGTTTATGCTATCTGTTGTACTGGTGGGTATAGAATTAAAAAAACAAAAAAATGACATGTAAACAACAGCCCTATGTGAAAACATTCTTTTTCCGCCGTTAAGTAATCAAGAAGCAAAAACTTAAAAACCGTTGCGATATTATTAGAATCGGGGAAATACAGAAACAAAATCAACACCTTTTTTATAAAAAATGCCTTTAATTCAGCGGATTTTATAAAGGTATTGATTTGCATTTGGTTGTGATAATTTAACAGGTTCTGATCTGATGAAATGTGATGACAGGATAAGCGAAAAAAGGTATAATGATTTCATGAAATCAGAAGCAGGAGGAAACATACATGAAAATTGTAATTATTAACGGAAGTGCCAGAAGGGGAAACACGCTGACGGCGATTGACGCATTTATAAAAGGGGCATCAGAAAAGAATGAGATTGAAATCATCCAACCAGACAGACTTCATATCTGTCTCTTATACACATCTCCGAGCCCACGAGACAGTCTGTGATCTGGTATGCCGTCTTCTGCTTGAAAAAGGGGGGGGGGGGGGGGGGGGGGGGGGGGGGGGGGGGGGGGGGGG
>NZ_JBQHWS010000273.1:0-1307 GCF_052063845.1 Blautia sp. HCP3S3_D9 | reverse complement strand
CCAGATACCTGCAGGCTTAAAATACGAAATAAAAAGTGCTTCAAATGAATCTGTAGTGAGTATAACAAAAAAACTTCTGTTATGCACTACGCCTTCTTTTGAAGCACTTACCAACTACAGAATTCTACTTATTCATTCCACGTATCCCTTCTTAACTCAAAACATCTATACGATAGCCCCATATTCTTCTGACAGCTCCTCATTGTCTTTAAATGAGCTAAAAACAAGTCAAGCATCAGCATATCCGGAGATTCTTCTCTTGGATATATCTGATGCTCTCTTTTTCTTTTCGGAATTTCGGGCTTACTTTCGTTTCTACGGTAGCTTCTCGGAACCCTTGATTTTACTGCTTTCCTAGAGCTATTTTTACAAGTAATTAACTAAATTTTCTGTAAATTACCATTTTTACCCTTTTTTTGTGCTCGTCTAAAAATCTACCAACGCATGCACCATTATCATATGACCTCTTATCTCTTTTGTCAATAAACTACTTACACTATAATTTCCTGCTCACTCTTTCTCTGGCTTTTTTCTTCTCTCTTACCACTCCATATCCGATTTTATTGTTCTTTTATAGATCTTTTAGCGCTGCTTCATTCTTTTTATTTATACTTTACGGTGTCAGACTCCCGACATTCCTTACTAATTTTTCGTGTACTGGATACAGATACTCTCACTTTTTTAATAAAGTTTACGGAACTTTATGGTCCTCTGTCATTGCCATTTCTATACTTTTTTATAAATTTTATATCTTCTTTATTTCCACAGGCATTGTGATCTTCAAACTACAATTTTCTCACAATCCCCATGGACAACATTTGAGTCACCTGATTATCCGCATAATCTTTTGACAATTCATCGGCAATTGCTTTTATTTCATAATATATTTTGTTTGCCTCGCTTATATTATCAAGGCTGTCCATATAAAGCCATTTCTCAAACAATATGAAAGAGTAATACTCCATCAATTCAAGTTTATTTTCCGGGAACTTTCTTATCCACTTTTTGAACAAAGGGATTAATTCTTCATCGATCGGTCTCGGAAAATCAAGCCAAGTAACATAATTCCACGAAACCAGATACGAATAACCAAGCACAACTTTCCCCTCGTTCGGAAAAGCTTCGTAAATCTCTTTAAGTTTGTTTTCCGTCGAAAGAAGAATCTCTGATTTGTTAGAATCAAATACGGCAGGAGGATCATAAATAGTGTGTTCATTTGCCTCAAGAATTGCAAGTGCATTCGCCACATCAGCATTATGTGTTTCGTCAAAAATTCGCTCCATATCTTCTGTCTCTTATACACATCT
>NZ_JBQHWS010000272.1:0-1378 GCF_052063845.1 Blautia sp. HCP3S3_D9 | reverse complement strand
CACTTTGGCAAATCCGGGTGGCAATGGGAAGCCGTGATGCGGAGCGAAATAAAGTAGTGAAGTCCGTGAGCCATGCGTCAAGAAAAGCCGCTATTGTTTATACCGTACCCGTACCGTAAACCGACACAGGTGGATGAGGAGAGAATCCTAAGGCCGGCGGAAGAAGCATTGTCAAGGAACTCGGCAAAATGGCCCCGTAACTTAGGGATAAGGGGTGCCTCAGAAATGAGGCCGCAGAGAATAGGCTCAAGCAACTGTTTAGCAAAAACACAGGTCTATGCGAAACCGAAAGGTGAGGTATATGGGCTGACGCCTGCCCGGTGCTGGAAGGTTAAGAGGAGAGGTTAGCGCAAGCGAAGCTTTGAATTTAAGCCCCAGTAAACGGCGGCCGTAACTATAACGGTCCTAAGGTAGCGAAATTCCTTGTCGGGTAAGTTCCGACCCGCACGAAAGGCGTAATGATTTGAGCGCTGTCTCGACAATGCATCCGGTGAAATTGAAGTACCAGTGAAGATGCTGGTTACCTGCGCCAGGACGGAAAGACCCCATGGAGCTTTACTCCAGTTTGGTACTGGGACTCGGTATTGCATGTACAGGATAGGTGGGAGGCTTAGAGACAGTAACGCCAGTTATTGTGGAGCCGCTGTTGGGATACCACCCTTGCAGTATTGGGTTTCTAACCAGCCGCCGTGACCCGGCGGTGGGACAATGCCAGACGGGGAGTTTGACTGGGGCGGTCGCCTCCGAAAGGGTATCGGAGGCGCCCAAAGGTTCCCTCAGAATGGACGGAAACCATTCGAAGAGTGCAAAGGCAGAAGGGAGCTTGACTGCGACACCGACGGGTGGAGCAGGTACGAAAGTAGGGCTTAGTGATCCGGTGGTATTAAGTGGGAATGCCATCGCTCAACGGATAAAAGCTACCCTGGGGATAACAGGCTTATCACTCCCAAGAGTTCACATCGACGGAGTGGTTTGGCACCTCGATGTCGGCTCATCGCATCCTGGGGCTGTAGTAGGTCCCAAGGGTTGGGCTGTTCGCCCATTAAAGCGGTACGCGAGCTGGGTTCAGAACGTCGTGAGACAGTTCGGTCCCTATCCGGCGTGGGCGTAGGATATCTGAGAGGAGCTGTCCTTAGTACGAGAGGACCGGGATGGACGGGCCGCTGGTGCATCGGTTAGACTGCCAAGTCTACGGCCGAGTAGCCAAGCCCGGAAGGGATAAACGCTGAAGGCATCTAAGCGTGAAGCCCCCCTTAAGATGAGATATCCCATTCGAAAGAAGTAAACCCCCTTGAAGACGACGAGGTAGATAGGGCAGAGGTGGAAGTGCAGTAATGCATGGAGCTGACTGTTACTAATCGGGTGAGGGCTTGACCAA
>NZ_JBQHWS010000271.1:0-1414 GCF_052063845.1 Blautia sp. HCP3S3_D9 | reverse complement strand
ATCCTGCTCAGTCAGCTCTGCTTTCACGTACGGGGCTTTCACCCTCTCTGGCCGGCTTTCCCAAAACCGTTCTGTTAACTTCACTGAATCTTAAATGCAGTCCGTAACCCCAGAATGCACGCACTCTGGTTTAGGCTCCTCCGCGTTCGCTCGCCGCTACTTACGGAATCGAGTTTTCTTTCTTTTCCTCCGGGTACTTAGATGTTTCAGTTCCCCGGGTTCCCTTCCTACAGTTATGTATTGGCTGTAGGATGCATGAGGTTTACTCATGCGGGTTTCCCCATTCAGAGATCTCCGGATCAATGGATATTTGCTCCTCCCCGAAGCTTATCGCAGCTTATCACGTCTTTCATCGGCTCTTAGTGCCAAGGCATCCGCCCTGTGCCCTTATTGCTTGACCTTTCGCTTCATCACCCTAGCGTAGGTGATGCGGTCGTTTGATTCTCATTGTTTTGATATATTTTTGTTACTGTTGATAACAATTAATATCGATGTCTTTTCCTATCTTGCGTTTTATGAGATACTCTCATATCTCTTAACGTTTTGTATCAAGGATATTTGATTAACTTTAATCAAATTTCATGTATGCAGTTTTCAAGGTACATATTGACTGATGCTTTATCAGTCATTAGAAACATCAAATATTCTGTCCTCCGGACTTCTTATTTAAAATCTCTAATCACTGGTAAAACCAGCATATCTTAACAGCTCTTCCCGGCTGATACGGGTTAGCACCGGACTTTACGATTCGTATCTGGCTCCATCCTGTTTCCGACAGGACTCACTTTCCAATGCCTGTTTTATCTTCATCAGGTTTCCAACCTGTTGTTTTCTTTTTGATCTGGCGCCCACCTGCTCTCCCACACCGTCTCCAGTGCAGTACCATCGGCCGATTGGGTCTTAACCGTCGTGTTCGGGATGGGAACGGGTGTTTCCCCCAACCGCATCGGCACCAGAAGCTTTATTAAATTCTCCCCTTGATAACTCAACAGTAAAACACATTTTCTCTACTTCTTCCTTAGAAAGGAGGTGATCCAGCCGCACCTTCCGATACGGCTACCTTGTTACGACTTCACCCCAGTCATCGGTCCCGCCTTCGGCAGCTCCTTCTTTGCAGTTAGGTCACTGACTTCGGGCGTTACTGACTCCCATGGTGTGACGGGCGGTGTGTACAAGACCCGGGAACGTATTCACCGCGGCATTCTGATCCGCGATTACTAGCGATTCCAGCTTCGTGCAGTCGAGTTGCAGACTGCAGTCCGAACTGGGACGTTATTTTTGGGATTTGCTTGCCTTCACAGGTTCGCTTCCCTTTGTTTACGCCATTGTAGCACGTGTGTAGCCCAAATCATAAGGGGCATGATGATTTGACGTCATCCCCGCCTTCCTCCAGGTTATCCCTGGCAGTCTCCCC
>NZ_JBQHWS010000270.1:0-1457 GCF_052063845.1 Blautia sp. HCP3S3_D9 | reverse complement strand
GATACCCCTGTCAAAAGGGTATAGTATCCCTGTGACAGATTTCAGAGCAATGATTAAGCTGTCAAGGTTCGTTAATCGCTTCTATTCCAGCTGTACATTCAATTTGCCAATATTTGAAAAAGTCTCATAGAACTCATTCTTATAAGGACAGCTACTACACAGCTTGAATGTTGTATATCTTGCTGAATGAATTACTTTTGCAGCAATCTTCAGCAGTTTTAAACGGACGGTATCTATACGTTGTTTGCGCATATTTGCTGATAACGCCAATCGTCTAAACCAATTAAATACGTTATAAGCAAGAGCATGTACCTGAAGTCTGTTGGCATTTACAATTCTCGTATGGCTGCTTACAGAAGCAAAGTCAAAACTATTTTTGCTTTCCTTAATGAAATTTTCCATCAAGCCTCTCTTGCTGTAAAATTTGAGGAGATACTCCGGTGATGAATCCATATTTGTCACAAGAAACGTGTACAAGTAAACTATTTGGTTTTCCGGCTTTTCCAATTTACAGACCACACGCCTTTCATAAGGCCATGGACCTGCTTGATACATGAATTCACCATAAACTACCGCGTAATCCACTTTATTTTCTTTGGTGATTTCATCAAGCTCATCAACAAGGTATGACACTTTTTCTCTAAGAACCGCATTCTCTTTCAGACGAATGACATAGCTTGTTCCATTTTCCTCGCATTGTTTATATAGCTCAGGCGTTGCAAAACCACTATCACCACGAAGCAAAAGATGAATGGCTGGATAATCCCTTAGATATTCGTCAAGTATTGGTTGCAGGAAATCTACTACACCAGTACAAGAATACTTGTTTCCATCCCGGAGCTGGATTTTTATTAAATCTCCCGTTATTCCGTCATAGCAAACAAGTGGATGATAGCCATTGCTCTGATAGTGGAAGTTAAAGGCTCTACCTTCCTGTTTTCCATATGTATCAAGAAGGGTGGAATCAAGATCAAGGATAATTGCTTCCGGCATTTGAATACTGTAGATTCTTTTTCTGAGTATTCTGCCAATGGTCAGGAACTGATTTAGGGTATCCTCATCCATTCGATTGAAGAATCTGGATACCGTTGGCTGAGATGCTAATGCATCTTTCTCAAGTACAGCTTTGAATACCGGATCATTCGTAAGTTCGTCCGAAGCATCATCTTCAAAGTAACCTGCAATGATTAAATATATCATCTGAAGGAGATTATCCTTATCTATGTGATATCGAAATGCCGCAGAATCATTAGTCTTGAATGCATGCTCAAAAAGCTTATCAATACCGAGTTTGCTTACGAATTCTTTGATAAGAAGTAAGCCTGCATCGGAGGATAAATCACCTCCATCGAAATTAATTTTAATCTGTCTATTGCTTTTTAAAGCTAAGGTGTTTACAATACTCATAAAGGGCTCCTTTGTTGTGTATTTTTGAGACTTTGATCACCTTAATTTTA
>NZ_JBQHWS010000269.1:0-1466 GCF_052063845.1 Blautia sp. HCP3S3_D9 | reverse complement strand
CACCAGTTTACAACTTTTATAAATGAGTGCCCCTTTGCTGAATAAGCCGCTTCAGGGCTTTTACAACAGCATTTGATTTTATACTGTTTTCGATGTTTTGTACGAAAGCAGCAAAAAATACTTCTGCCCGAATCTGCTCACTGAGAACAAAACGGAATTCCTGCACACTTTCGGTACGGTATTTCACAAATGCTTCATCTTGATAAGGAAGAATCTTCATGGCACAGTATGCGATGTTGATCAGGTTCACCAGTGTTTCTATTCCTTTCCGGCTGCGCACCATGTAACTGCAAAATGACCAGAAGGTCTTCTGCTCATAATAGCTTACTTCAATGTTCCAGCGGAAAGAGTAGCAGAACAGGGGAATATACTTCATACGGTCACTTCCCGTCTGATTCAGCGGAGATTTTTCCTGCCAGGCACAGAAAATCTGCATCTGTTCCGGGAAAATGGTACTGAAAAACAGCCTTCTGGAGGTGTTTTCCTTTTCTGCGGATGTCACGTAGGCAAGGACTTCCCGATACCCGAAGATGTTGGTGAGAACCCGGCGTACACCGATGTAATAATCACCAATCTTATCATCGGAAAGTGAAAAATCTTTGTCCGGAGAGAGACGTTCTCCATACTTTGCCGGTCTGCCACGTTTGCCGGTCCTCTGAGGTGCAGGGGCATACATGACAGAGTCATACCGCGCGTTGCAGATCAGGTCAAGGTTCGGATATTCGTCTACAATACATACCAGGTTTTTCTTTGCATACCAGCTGTCACAGAGGATGATCACATTTTTTTGTGAAGCAAAAGCAGGCATCACCTGACGTACCATGGATGCAGCAAGTTCCAGTTTGGATTCTTTTTTCTGCCACATACGATATCCGAGAGGGACAGACAGATACACAATCCGTCCATCTTTCCAGACCGGAATGCAGAGCATGAGACTTACAAAACAGTGTCCGTTCAGATAATTGGAGCCATTGTGTGCTGCATGGTCAAAAAGCTTTGAAACATCCTCAAATTTTTTACCGAATTTTGAGACCATGGTATCATCAATGCAGACGAAAACCGGTTGAGACTGCAGGTTCTCGGGAATTAGTCTGAGAGCCATGGAGGCAGTCACATTCATGAACCTGGAATAATCCACTTTGGCATAGGAGCAGGCATAATAAAAGGCATTCAATGATTTTTCCGTAATGCCGGAAAGAAAATGCCGGTACAGGAATCGGATCGAATGAGCGGATTCCATAGCCAGTATGGAGAGCACCAACAGGAAGAAAGTATCTGCCGTAGGTGCAGAAAAAGTATCAAAATAAGCTAAAAAATATCGATGAAGTCTACCAATCAGGTTCTTTTCGTTGTATAATGAGTTTGTCGTACAGGGTCACTTTCCTTTGTAATAGTTGTCGCAAACTTATTATACATCAGAAAGTCCCTGTACGATATTTTTTATTCAAAAAGTTGTAAAGTGGTGT
>NZ_JBQHWS010000268.1:0-1481 GCF_052063845.1 Blautia sp. HCP3S3_D9 | reverse complement strand
AACAAAAAACTGGCAGGTTTGCAAACTCTTTTTAACGGGTTTTTTCCGGAAGATAAGAGAAAAGTAATTTTTACACAATATTGACAGGGATAAAATAGATACAATCAACAGTTGGAGGGAAAGAATTAAATGAGAAAAACCAAAATTATCTGTACAATGGGACCGTCTACTGATAAAGGCGATGTTATGGAACAGCTTGTGAGAGAGGGAATGGACGTAGCACGTTTCAACTTTTCACATGGACCTCACGATGAACAGAGAGGACGTATCCAGAAGCTGAGAGAACTTCGCAAGAAATATGACAGACCTGTTGCAGCACTTCTTGATACAAAGGGACCGGAGATCAGACTTGGATGCTTCAAGGATGGTAAGGTTTCTCTGGAAGAAGGACAGATTTTTACATTTACAAATAAAGATATAGAAGGAACTAACGAGCACGTAAGCATTACTTATAAAGAACTTTATAAGGATGTAAAACCAGGCGGACATATTCTGGTTGATGACGGACTTGTAGATCTGGAAGTTCAGGATATCGCAGGAAAAGATATCGTATGTAAAGTTATCAACGCAGGTGTAGTTGGTGATAAGAAAGGTGTCAATGTTCCGGGTGCAAACCTGAAGATGCCATTTATCAGCAAGAAAGACCATGATGACCTTCTTTTCGGTATTCAGGAAGGATTTGACTTTGTTGCAGCATCTTTTACACGTACTGCTGATGATATCCGTGAAGTAAGAAAAATCCTGAAAGAAAACGGCGGTGAAGAAATCCAGATCATTGCCAAGATTGAGAACCAGCAGGGTGTTGACAATATCGATGAGATCATCGAAGCAGCAGACGGTATTATGATCGCCAGAGGTGACATGGGTGTTGAGATTCCACCGGAATATGTACCTGTTATCCAGCAGAAGATCATCCAGAAAGTTTATACAGCAGGCAAACCTGTCATCACTGCAACACAGATGCTTGACTCCATGATCTCTCATCCGAGACCAACCCGTGCAGAGGCTACAGACGTTGCCAATGCGATCTTCCAGGGAACAAGTGCGACTATGCTTTCCGGAGAAACAGCAGCTGGTAAATATCCGGTACAGGCACTTCAGATGATGAGCCGTATCGCAGAGCATATGGAACAGAATATTGACTACAATACAATCTTTAAGAAAACAGACAGAAATGAAAACCCGGACATCACAAATGCGATCGCACATGCAACCTGCCTGACAGCAATCGACCTGAAGGCTCGTGCAATCCTTGCAGTGACAAAATCCGGAAGTACCGCACACATGATGTCCAAACACAGACCAGGATGTCTGATCGGTGCATGCACAAGCTCTGAGAGAGTTCTGCGTCAGCTGAACCTGTCCTGGGGCGTTTATCCGATGCTCATCAAAGAAGAATACAGCTCTGAAATCCTTTGCCTGAGAGCAATCGAAGCAGCACAGAAGCATAAAATTGTAAAAGTTGGTGATACAGTTGTATT
>NZ_JBQHWS010000267.1:0-1487 GCF_052063845.1 Blautia sp. HCP3S3_D9 | reverse complement strand
GTACATCATCTTTACTTTGAATATTAACAGTATCATTTTTGAATGTTGCTGTATTAACTTTGACAGATGATCCGGAAAGCATTTCTATGATCGCTGTTTTCAAGCCATCATAATTCATGTTGATAAAAGGCACAATTGCTTCATAAGAAGCTGTTTCCGACCAGTAACTCTTATATTCTCCCTTCAGCATTACGCTGACAACAGCTCTGGGATTATAAACCTGGTAATCTTTCAGCAGATATCCATCATACCATTTCTTTACCTTATCAAAATCCTGATGGTACTTATCGGATAACTTTTGTACTTCAGCTTCCGTAAATCCGATATACTGCGCCAGAATACTTGGACTTACCATGGTAAATTCATCAAAATTGTTTAAGGCAGACTGAGTTTTTTCCTTTTTAATTGGCAAAATACCTGTAAGATATGCAAGCTGAATATACTTTGTAGGCTCTGTCCCTTTGAAAATACCACGTAAGAAACGGATATACTCATTCTGGATATCCTCTTTTGCAGCTTCATCACGAATCAGAACATCCCATTCATCAATAATCACAATAAACTTTCTGCCAGTTACAGTATTGATCCGTGCCAGTGTCTCTGCCAGGGAATGATTCTCTGCCGGAAGTACATCAGGATAATATCCTCTCAATTCTGAAATTGTCTTTTCTGAAATATAAGAAACAACTTTCTCAGGACCATTGGCAGGCCCCATGCACCATTGAATATCCCAATGAATCACATCATACTGATTCAGATGCTTTCTGAAATCTTCAGCCTGACTGATTTCCAGCCTGGAAAACATTTCTTCTGAATTGCATCCTTTGCTGTAATACGCTGTAAGCATATTTGCAGTAACAGATTTTCCAAATCTTCTTGGACGACTATTGCATATAAAAGCATCTGTTGACCCCAGAACACTGTTTGTATAATTGAGGATTCCACTTTTATCAACATAGATCCTTGCATTCAAAGCTGCCTGAAATGCCAGATTATCAGGATTAACGAACATTCCCATATTGACACACATCCATTTCTTTAAATAATTGCAAAAAAGGTTTCAAATTATCAGAACTTTTGATGAGATAATGATAACATGAAACCTTTTTTGCGTAAAGCGGTATATTGGATTTGCATCATGGGGACCGCTTCATATTTTATTTTTATGCACATCATAGGGCCTGACATTGTGATCTTGTAAAATGCTCATAGTTTGTCACTGTCCAGCAGAAGGCAGATGTTGCAGAATTATACTTCAGTCTGGAATGCTTCATCAGGTTGAGGAGACGGTAAATAGCAATCTTAACTTCGATATGTTGATTAGAACAACTTTTATGATTTCTTTAGAGAACTTTAAGGACGTGTTTATTCATTTTATTCGTACCTCATAGGTCGAGTAGGAGCACCCCTTACGGTCGTACACCCCTCACAGAACTCCGGACGTGCGGTTTTCCCGCATCCGGCTCTTTGCGAAACGAATCGTTCAC
>NZ_JBQHWS010000266.1:0-1546 GCF_052063845.1 Blautia sp. HCP3S3_D9 | reverse complement strand
GAGAGCATCAACCTCCGTATGGATTGCCCCATTCTCTCTGTTGTATTTGATACAGTTACTGTAAATATTCATCATGGCACGGCGGAGGTGCAGAGGGCTTCCATATACAAAAGGATGTTCGTATATCTCCGGTGCGATATGAACGGTGAAATCAATGCCGTTTTTCTGTGCCTGCATATCGATCAGCATCTGTGTCTCTTTTTCATATCTGATCAGATCAAAAGGTTCATGGTTGAGTACAAGTCCGCCCTCCTCGATCTTGGACATATCCAGTACATCATTGATAAGAGAGAGCAGATGACTGGCTGAAATGAATGCTTTTTCACGATTTTTTTAAGAAATTCGATATCATTTTCATGTTTTTTATCAATTTCCAGCAGACCAATGATCCCATTCAGTGGTGTACGCATATCGTGGGACATACGGGAAAGAAAATTGGATTTCTCTGCATTGGCGCGTTCGGCAGTGTCAAGAGCTTCTTTAAGGAGCTTCTGGTGTCTGATCTCTGATTCCACCACATCGTCCACATTCAGAAATCCCAGAACAATGATGCCGGAGTCTTCGTTTTTGATAAAGCGGAACTGATAGTAATGGATACCATCCCTGTCATTTATCCGGTAATTTCCCTTGTATTCGGACTGACCGGACAAAACACCCATTACATTGTCCAGTTCCAGGGATTCTTCCAGCATTGTACGGTCATCCGGATGTACACGCTGCCGGATATAGTCTGAGAGGAAAAGATCATAGGGGTATGTATCGTTATGTTTTTTGTCCTGATCAGGGACATCATGGTCTTCCTGCTTGATCACAGAGAGAGTTTTTTCTCTGGGGTTGATCAGGTATACGTTCAGGTAGTTGCTGCTCAGTGTCTGGACAATACTTACCTGTGTCTCATAGGCTTCCTGTGTTCTGGTGACATCTTCACCATAGAGGATCACCTCCAGATGGTTGTTGGAAGGATTGAGCAGCAGTCTCGCCACATATTTGGAAATCCTGATTATATTGTCATCGTAGAGGCAGCGGGAAACCCTGGTGACTTCTACCTGACCGTCCTCATAGCTTTTCATCAGGGAACTGCGGCAAAATGCGTTGATGAAATCATTTCTGTCCTTTAATACCGGTATGAAAACAGAAGTCTCTGCGATAAAATGGTCAATGGAAGCGTCAGCATCCATCTTATAGGCCAGGGCAGAGGTGCCTCCGATCTTCAGAATCTTATCATCTGTAAGGTCGAGATGAAAGTAGCCGGCAGCATGGGTAATGGATGCCAGGAGAGAGTGGAGCTGATTTTCATAAATCTTGCGTGCTGTCACATCATTGTCTTCACAGGCCACTGCAATCACAAAATCCCGATAGTCATCGGCATTTCCGTTTCTGGCAATGAGCAGATAATAGTAATGGACAGTATCTGTGACAAGCCTGAAATGGAATTTGAAAGAGGCTTCCTGAGAGAGTCTTTCCAGCAGGGTTTCATAATTCAGGTGTCTGGACACATAGGAACGCTCATCCGGATGAATGTATTTCTGGATGAGAAAATCAAATG
>NZ_JBQHWS010000265.1:0-1552 GCF_052063845.1 Blautia sp. HCP3S3_D9 | reverse complement strand
ATTTTGCCCGGATGAGGGCGCCGTAGCGGGCTACGGCAACTGAATTCGGGTGAAATATCCCGCAAAGTGGGGCGTGCAGATTGCGGGAATGATTTTTCAGACACGCTCTAGCTTCATGATCGACAATCAAGCGGATATTCGCAATTGAAGCAAGCGCTGATAATCGCCAGTTTTCCCTCATCTGTTTGTATGACTTTTCTTATAGAAATTATAGCAAAACTGATTTTACTTGTCATCAAAAACATTACCGTTTTAACGCCTGAAAACAAAAAAAGAACAGCCGATACATATACTCGAACTGTTCTCCTTCTTCCTCAGTCATGTCTCAATAATATATCCATCCATAACCGGCATCATAATATCCATCAGTACCACATCATACTCTCCCGGGTCTGCATCCAGATATGCGGATACAGCCTGCTCACCATCCATGGCAACTTCCACAAGAGCTCCGGCATCTTCCAGCATAAATTTTGCAATTTCAATATTTAGTTCGTTATCTTCCACCAACAGCACATGAATTCCAGAAAGATCCGGCGTATTTGTTTCCACAAACTCCGTTTTTTCTTCTTTTTGCTCCTGTTTTATGGGTTCTTCCTTATAAACTGATAGCGGGATCCTGATATTTACAGTTGTCCCTTTCCCTTCTTTGCTGGTGATCTCGATTGTACCATTCATCTGCTCCAGAAGCATTTTCACAATAGCCATTCCAAGTCCGGAACCTTTATACGTGGTTCTGGCATCATACCTTTCCTGGGAAAATGGTTCAAAAATATGTTTTATGAACTCTTCCTTCATGCCAATTCCGGTATCCACAACCTCAAAGATATATTCCACCTGTTCTTCTGAAATGACTTTCAGTTCATCCCGCCAGCATACTTCCCCCTCTGGGCAGTTATACTTAATGGCATTTCCAAGAATGTGCTGCAAAACCTCCTGAATACATGTGGTATTACCATATACATGCGGCCATGTCTCAATATTTTCCGGTGCTTTATGGATCAAATGTATTCCAAATTTCTGGGACTGTTCCCTAAAATTCCGGTCAAGGGAATTTACAATCTGTCTCAGGTCCACATTCTCATGCATATCAAGTACCTGTCCATTTTCCAGTTTACCCATTTCTATCAGGTTATCCATCATTTCCAGTAACTGTTTCACACATCCAGCAGCTTTCAATCGATTTTCTGCATTTTTTTCTTCATCTTTGCTTCTCTGGTTCACCTCAATAAACCCAAGGATTGCATTTAATGGTGTCCGGATATCATGTGACATATTATTCAGAAAAATCTGCTTAGCATAACTGGCCTGATGTGCCTGCATAAGGGCTCTTTGAAGAATCTGGTTATGCCTTGCCTCTGCCTGTGACAGCTTTTTCACAGACTGGTAACGAACTGCCAGAACGCAAAGTATCCAGGCTACAAAAATGCCCAAAAATAAATATACCTGAATTATTCACGGAACAGTATCTGAATTAAAAACTGAACCATGAACCCCAAAATTGTCCCATACAGCCATAATCCTCCTCGATACCCCTGTCAAAAGGGTATAG
>NZ_JBQHWS010000264.1:0-1555 GCF_052063845.1 Blautia sp. HCP3S3_D9 | reverse complement strand
TTGAGAGAATACGGTTTCTACCCGTCTTCTCAGTTTGAATATTAACTGACGTACGGATTTTGGCCAGTTTTCCTTACTGTTGGAACGTTTCAGAGCAAAAAGACAGATATTCTTTTCCTGCATTTCCTGTCCCATGTTTTTTCCAACGTAGCCTTTATCCGCTAAGATTGTAATATTTGCGGTTGTGCGTCTCTGCCATTTTTCGTGAGTGTCTGTTTTGTATACGATGAAACCAACAAGGCACATGCTCAGTAAAAAAACGATAAGAGGCACAAGATTTTTTTCTTCACCTGTTTCACCTCATTTTTATCGGATATTTTTATGATGGAATATTATAGCATAGAAATGAAAAAACGGAATGAATTTTTTTCAAAACATAGGTACAAAAACATAGGCAAAATCAGACAAAAGTTTCTTAAAGTGAAAATGTTGTAGGTATGAGGAAAACATGTTATGGTATGTATACAATGCGTAAAGAGGAGCAGAAAAAATGAAGTACGAACATATCACAGAGGGCCGTTTCATAGATCGTCCTAATCGGTTTATTGCACATGTGGAGATCAATGGGCAGGTGGAAACGGTTCATGTAAAGAATACAGGCAGGTGCAGGGAGCTTCTGATCCCGGGGTTTTTCTGGAAAGGAGCAGCAATCCGGCTAGAAAGACAGCCTATGATCTGATTTGCGTAAATAAAAAGGCAGGGGCCTGATCAATATGGATTCCCAGATTCCCAATAAAGCAGCGCTGGAATGGATAAAGGCAGGATATCTTTTCCCGGAAAAGGTTCAGATAACGCCTGAGAAGACCTACGGAAATTCCAGATTTGATCTCTATGTCTGTTCAGAGAAACGCAAGGCTTTTATAGAAGTAAAAGGTGTCACTCTGGAATCTGACAATATAGTACGTTTCCCGGATGCACCGACAGAAAGAGGGATAAAGCATCTGAAGGAGCTGATCCATTGTATGCAGGAAGGATACGAAGCTTATCTGCTTCTGGTGATCCAGATGAAGGGAGTTGACAGGTTTGAGCCAAACTGGGAGACTCATCGGGAATTTGGAGAAACCCTGCAGGAAGCGGAAAAGGCAGGAGTGCATATTCTGGCATATGACTGCCTGGTAGAACCTGACAGAATGGAAATCCAGGATTCGGTACCTGTATGTCTTACTTCTGAACGGAAATAAAAAAAGTATTCCCGTAATCAACATGTCCCATTTTGCTGCAGCAATGACCTGACATTCTCGGGGAAGCGTTAATTTGAAAAAACATAATTTTCACAGCTATTATTAGAGTTAGATGATATAATAAGTCTGGTACATCGTTTTCGAAATAACTATACCACTCATTTGTATGCGAATGGTATAGTTATTTACGAAACGATGTACTGGTAAAATTGGCGATGAGAAAGACAAAATGTCAAAACCGGATGTGAGGATAACAAAATGGGAATTATTAATCCTGAATTATTCACGGAACAGTATCTGAACAGATAACTGTGCCATGAATCTAAAAAGTGATCCATGCAGCCATAACATCACTCAATTAACCTGTTAAAAGG
>NZ_JBQHWS010000263.1:0-1585 GCF_052063845.1 Blautia sp. HCP3S3_D9 | reverse complement strand
CTCAAACTTCCCACATTAAAAATAAGCTTAGCACCTTGAAAAATCAATGTTTTAACCCACAAAATAACAATCAGGCGGCACTTTGTCCGTATTCCAATGCTTCCTGCATGTATTTTGGCAGTCTCTGAATAAAGCTGGCAGTAAATTTCTCCAGCTCCTGTTCTGTGATATGGAAGTGTTCCATAACTGAATCCATAAGGGCGTTTATGATAATCTGCATTGACTGACTGAATGTAATATCATCCAGTTCGTCCATCAGACAGAAAAACAGTTCACAGAGCGTTTTGTCATCGGTATTCCTTCTTTGAGCAACCGAAAGCATCATATACCGTGTGAATACAATTGCTGTATGGGCATTTAATGCATCATAAGAAGTGCTTCGACACTCTTTTACCAGCCGGAGATAGGATTTGCAGGATTTGAAAAATATCTCTATATCCCACCGTTTTCCATAAGTACAGATGATTTCTTCTTCTGATAAAGAAGTATCTGTACAGAGGATTGCCAGCCAGTCCTTTTTCTTGCTTTTGTTGCGGACACAGACGATTTTGGCTGGGATAGCTTCTTCACCAACAGTCACGTTTATAGAAAGAAGATATTTAGAGCGTCCCCGGCGTTTACGGTTTTTGCTGTAAATTTCTTTGATGTTGAAGCGTCCATCCTGATATCCGTATTTTATCTTGCTGCTCTTTTTGACCATGGCAATTGTGTCCAGACCATGTTCCTGTTTTAATGCGATAACCGCTTTGGGAGATGAAAACCAGCTGTCAAACAGCACATATTTTGCTGATAATCCTGACTTTTGTGCCATGTGGATCAATTCCAGCATAACTTCCGTTGCTTTACGACGTGACTGTTTCCTGCGCTTTCCAGCAAGGGAACGACCATCATATGAAGAAGCTTCGCAAAGCAGATTTTTATCTTCTGCGGCAGAAAGCAGGCAGTGGTTAACCGGAATAAAGGAATTTCCATCCGACCATCCAAGTGTCAGCATTCGGTATCCCCGTTTGTATTTCATAGAGCAATGGTCAAATACCTTGGCAAGAAGCTCTGTTTTACAGGAACGTGAACGGTCAAACAGACTATCATCAATAATGAAGACATCTTTCCGATTATCAGATGTCAATGGCTTCATAAAGTCATTTATGATTCTTGCAGAAAGCAGTGTGGTGAAACGTTGCCAGTTGGTTTTCGTATTGTTAAGGAAACGATAAACTGTATTTTTGCAGAAGCCGCCTTCAAATGCACCTGTTTTTCTCTGCATATACATGCTTCTATCAGAGAAAATGAGACAAAACAGGTAACGGAAGATATCCATTACAGGAATTCCTTTCGTTTTTCCGGCATTGCATTGAAAAAGGAGCTTTCCGACTTGGAATTCTTTCAAAAATTTTGTGGCAGAATCAAAAATCTCATTTCCGTTTTCGGTCTTATGTGGTATACTTGACATAGCGTAAATCTCCTTGCTGTGTGATTGTTTTTGACAATTCAATTATACCACATGCAAGTGATTTATGCCTTTTTTATGGGTTAAAATATTGATTTTTCAAGGTTTAGCACACCAAATGGTGTGGGAAGTTTGAGT
>NZ_JBQHWS010000262.1:0-1592 GCF_052063845.1 Blautia sp. HCP3S3_D9 | reverse complement strand
TAACTAAGACTTCCCATACCTAAAATGGGCTTCGCACCTTGAAAATTCAATACTTCAGCTAACAAAATAGCGATTTATGCCACCACAGCCTCTGGATGGAGTGCATTACGCAGATATTTCGGTAGTCTTGCTTCGAAATCAGCAGTAAAAGCTGTCAATTGCTCATCGCTGAGCTTTAAGATTTCCTGAAAGCTTGCCATTAAGGCATCCATCAGGATGCCAAGTGATCTGCTAAAAGTAATGTCTGCCATTTCATCAACAAGGAAGAAGAACAACTCGCCAAGAGTTCTCTGATCTTCATTTTGACGCTGCTCCATTGCAAGTAACATATATCTGGTAAATACAATGGCCACGTGGGCCGTCAGTGCATCATAGGATAAACTATGGCATTCTCCAATCAGATTCAGCATAGATTTGCAGGTTTTGAAGAAAACCTCAATCTGCCAGCGCTTTCCATAAATACGGATAATCTCTTCTTCGGAAAGGGTCGTATCTGTACAGATAAAAGCAAGCCAGTCCTTGCGATTCGCTTTGTTCCTTACGCAAACGATTTTCGCTGGAATAGGATTCTCCTTTCCTACCATAACGTCAACAGAAAGCAGATACTTTGATCTGCCACGGCGTTTTTTGTTCCGGGAATAGATCTCTTTGATATTCAACTGCTCACCACAGTATGAATATTTGATACGGCTGCTTTTCTTAATCATAGCAATCACATCCATATCTTTTGAATGGATGGCTGTGATCTGTGCCGGGTTGGAAAACCAGGAATCAAAAAGGACATAATCAGCTTTCAGTCCTGCACTGATGGCAGTATCCAACAGGGTCATCATTGCTTCTGGCGCTTTTGTCTGAGCAAGCTTGCGTCTTTTCCCTGCAATGGTTCTGTTATCAAAGTCCTTTACTGGACCGATGATATTTGTATCTTTTGCAGATGCTAACAGGCAGCTGTTTACCGGAATCAGTGTATTTCCATCACTCCAGCTTAAGGTAAGCATCCGAAAACCTTTTTTGAAATGCATATCGGTGTGGTCGAAAACCTTTGATGCCAGTTCTGTTTTCTTGCAGCTGGTACGATTAAAAAGGCTGTCATCAATGATGAAAACATTTTTCCTGTTATCATCCGTTAGATCTTTGAGATCATTATTTACGATATCAGCAGCAAGAAGAGAAGTAAAACGGAGCCAGTTTGTTTTTACCGAATTAAGGAAACGATAAAAAGTGTTCTTTGAAAAATCTTCCTTAAAAGAGCCAGTCCGTTGCTGCATATACATACTCCTTCCGACAAAAATGTTGCTGAGTTTGTAACGAAGCAGAGAAACAGGTGAAACACCTTTTTCTTTCATCCCATTACATCTGGCAAGAAGATTGCCAACATGATGTTTGGAAAAAAATCTCTGAACACAGTCAATTAAGTCGTTCTCATCGAAATGGTTTTGTGGTATACTGGACATGGCATAAATCTCCTTTGTAAAAATGGTTTCTAGTCAATTCCATTATACCAAACGGAACAGGTTTATGCCTTTTTTATTGGCTGAAATATTGAATTTTCAAGGTTCAACACACCGTATCGGTGTGGGAAGTTTTAGTTA
>NZ_JBQHWS010000261.1:0-1607 GCF_052063845.1 Blautia sp. HCP3S3_D9 | reverse complement strand
CTGTGTTTTAACAGTATATTGCTTTTCACCTATCAAGTGAATGAAAAAAGAGCATCCATTTGTGGTAAAATTAAGGTGTTCGAAGCCATTAATAATACAAACAAAGGAGCCCTTTATGAGTATTGTAAACACCTTACCATTAGAAAGCAATAGGCAGATTAAAATAAATTTTGATGGAGGGGATTTGTCCTCCGATGCAGGCTTACTTCTTATCAAAGAATTCGTAAGCAAACTTGGTATTGATAAGCTTTTTGTCAAAGCTTTCAAGACCAATGATTCCGCATTATTCAGATATCACACGGATCAGGAAAACCTGCTCCAGATGATATATATGATCATTGCCGGTTATTTCGAAGATGATGCTTCCGATGAACTTACAAATGATCCTGTATTCAAGTCTATACTTGAAAAAGATGCCCTGGCATCACAGCCTACTGTATCAAGATTCTTTAACCGTATGGATGAAGATACCTTAAACCAGTTCTTTACGATTAGTAGAATGCTTCGGAAGAAAATTTACAGTATTCAGATGCCACAGGCTGTTATTCTGGATCTGGATTCCACTCTCCTTGATGCATACGGAAATCAGGAAGGCAGAGCATTTAACTTTCATTATCAAAGCAATGGCTATCATCCACTTGTCTGTTATGATGGAATGACTGGGGATTTGATAAAAATCCAGCTTCGTGACGGAACACAGTATTCCTGCACCGGAGTGGTTGACTTCCTGCAGCCGATACTTGATGAATACCTGAATGATTATCCGGAAATTCGTATTCTGCTTCGTGGTGACAGCGGTTTTGCTACGCCTGACCTTTACAAGCAGTGCGAGGAAAATGGCACAAGCTATGTGATCCGGCTGAAGGAGAATGGCATCCTCCGTGAAAAAGCATCCCATCTTGTGGATGAGCTTGATGAGATCACCAGAAACAACAAAGTGGATTATGCGGTAGTTTATGGTGAATTCATGTACAAAGCAGGTCCATGGCCTTATGAAAGGCGTGTGGTATGCAAGGTCGAAAAGCCGGAAAACCAGATGGTTTACATGTACACATTTGTTGTCACAAACATGGATTCCTCACCAGAGTATCTCATCAAATTTTACTGCAAAAGAGGACTGATGGAAAACTTCATCAAAGAAAGCAAATCCGGTTTTGATTTCGCTTCCGTAAGCAGTCATACCAGAATGGTAAATGCCAATAGGCTTCAGGTACACGCTCTTGCGTATAACATATTTAATTGGTTTAGACGATTGGCGTTATCAGCAAACATGCGAAAACAACGCATTGATACCGTCCGTTTAAAACTGCTGAAGATTGCCGCAAAAGTAATACGTTCAGCAAGATATATAACATTCAAGCTGTGTAGCAGCTGCCCTTATAAGAATGAATTCTATGAGACACTTTCAAATATCGGTAAGCTGAATGTGCAGCTGGAATAGCAAAGATTAACGAACCTTGACAGCTTAACAATTGCACTCTGAACTCTGCCACAGGGATTTTATACCCTTTTAACAGGTTAATTGAGTGATGTTATGGCTGCATGGATCACTTTTTAGATTCATGGCACAGTTATCTGTTCAGATACTGTTCCGTGAATAATTCAGG
>NZ_JBQHWS010000260.1:0-1657 GCF_052063845.1 Blautia sp. HCP3S3_D9 | reverse complement strand
AAAGTATCGTTATCTTTTTCAATGCGCAAAGGAAAGCAATGATTTTGATTCATTTATGAAATTCGCAGTGTAGTTTTGTGCAATTTTTCAAATTTGCTCATTTATAGTTAACAGCTTGCAAAAGTCATATAAAATGAGATTTGAAAGGTGAATGTAACTTCATGTTTGCTAAAAATTCAAAGGCATATTCTGTCTACCTGCTGTTCCGATTTGTCTGTTCCCTGGCGGTTTCTATGTCCACAGTGCTTTCCATCGTGTACCACCTGGAGGTGGTGCAGCTGGATGCTTTCCAGCTTGTCCTGGTAGGGACGGTTCAGGAGACCTCCTGCTTTCTGTTCGAGATGCCCACCGGTGTGGTGGCGGATTTGTATAGCCGTCGGCGCTCGGTGCTGATTGGAATGTTCCTCTACGGCCTGGGCTTTCTGATGGAGGGTGCGCTACCGTGGTTCGCGCCGGTTCTGCTGGCCCAGGTTGTCTGGGGTTGCGGTGATACCTTCATCACCGGCGCTCTGGAGGCGTGGATTGCCTCGGAGGAAGAGGACAAACCCATAGACAAGGTGTTCCTGCGGGGCAGTCAAATGGGGCAAATCGGCGGCGTTCTGGGCGTGGTGCTGGGCACACTGCTGGGAAACATAAACCTGCAAATGCCTCTCATCTTGGGGGGCAGTTTGTGCTTGCTGCTGGGGCTGGTGATGGTTCGCATCATGCCAGAAACCAACTTCTCCCCTGCTATTGAGGAACGGCAGGGCTTGCTTAAAGACTTTGTCTGCCTGTTCAAGCTCAACCTGGGCTTTGTGAAAGGCGCACCTGTGTTGCTGGCGCTCTTAGCAATCACACTATGCGGGGGACTTGCCAGTGAAGGCTTTGACCGGCTCTCCACCGCTCATTTTCTGGATGACACGGTAATACCCGTTATCGGGCCGCTGAACAGCGTCACTTGGTTCGGTGTTATCAGTCTTATCGGCAGCGGCTTAGGTATTCTGGCTTCTCAGTTGCTCATCGCCCGCATGGAGAAAAAAGGGACTGTCAGCCGAACCAGTGTGGTCATGTCCACCAGCGCCGGGTATATCCTGTTCCTGGTTCTCTTCGCGGTGGGGCGGAGCTTTTGGTTCATGTTGTTGGTGTTCCTGCTGGCGGGGCTTATGCGCACCATCAAGGAGCCTGTGCTGGCCGCCTGGATGAACGACCATGTGGATGAGAAAATGCGCGCCACAGTCTTTTCCACCAGCGGACAGCTGGACTCTTTCGGGCAGATCATCGGCGGGCCTATTGTGGGGCTGGTAGCCCAGCAGGTGTCCATACCCTGGGGGCTGGTCTGTACCGCTTTCCTGCTGTTGCCCGCGCTGTTCTTAGTGCCGGTGGCGGGAAAGAAGCGGGATTGATATGGCATAGTTAAGTTTACTGACGAGCGGGAGATTACTTCCGCTCGTCTTCATTTAGTAGCGCAAAATTTGAGGACTCTTTATTTCCTTATTCGGTATAGCGGAGGCGGCTGTCAATTCGACATAATTTTCTTGTGATACTTTACCGTACATGAGCATTTGCGCCCGATAGCGATAGGTAATCCTTTGAAGTTATCTCCGGATTTTCCCCCGCTCCACACCGTGCATGCGACTTTCACCGCACACGGCGCTCCATCGAATTCAGCCGTCCAGGG
>NZ_JBQHWS010000259.1:0-1687 GCF_052063845.1 Blautia sp. HCP3S3_D9 | reverse complement strand
ATACGGAACCGGTGGTCATTCCCATGCCTGCTCTGGTGCAACGCACAGCGGTCAGGATCACGATGCCAAGGGTGTTGCTTACACCAAGAGCGGTTGCGATAAATTGCAGATGTCCTGGGCGCAGGTGGTGCAGAGAATCGACGGTCTGATACGAAAGGGACGCTACCTCAGCCCGGAGGAAGAAGCGGAACGACAGGCTATCGAAGAAGCTAAAACTGATCCGTTGGAAGATGTTTATGACCGTTTCGCAGTGATTGATACCGAGGATGGCGAGTATGCGATCTGGGATAATCAGACCGATGACTACTATGTAGACCCGGAAGGCGTTACGGAATACTTCACGGACGAATGGCTTGCCAATGACTATTTGGAGGAAGTTCGTCAGTCCGTAGCTGCGATGGAGTCGGTTCAGCCAGAAGCGCCTGTGGCAGAGCCTGCCGAAGTTGTGGAAGCATCTGCTTCCGAGGAACCGAAATGGAATTATCAGGTCGGTGACACGGTATATCTGGACGATACAGCTTTCCGTGTGGAGCAGATCACGGACAGAGAAGTTCAGCTGCGTGACCCTACGCTTGCTTATCCCATCTTCCGTGCCGAGAATCGTGAGAATTTCGAGCGTATGCTCTCTCAGGACGAAAGAAACCATGCGGTAAGGGTTGATGCCCAAACCGAAGAAAAGCCCGTTACAGAGGATTTTCTGGGCAAAACCGAACCGAGGGACTACACCCCTGAGTATCAGCTGTTAGACCGTCTGCGTATGGACTGCGAATACTTCCTTGGTGCAGGACAGCACAGCGAAAAGCATCTGTGGGCAGGCAACCGCCATGCACAGATTGCCAAGATGCGTGAGCTGTATGAAATGATTCCCGACAAACCAGAATGGCTGACACCTGAGATGATTAACAGCTACGAGGAGCGCATGGCTCCCCGCTATCTGGTTGCCGCCTACCATCACTTTGAAAACGGCTTCGATGATAAACTGGACTACTACACTCTGGAAGAAGCGGAAAAAGCTGCCCAGGGCTATGTGGACGGAACCATGGAGGATGACGGATTCAAGTACGATGGTGCTGCCGTTTACGATCAGCAGGAGCATAAGTGCATCCGTATCTATGGGGACTACCCTGACGAAAAGGCACACGCACAGGTCAGAGCCAGTGCGGAACCCGAACAGCAGGAACCGGAACACTTCATCGATCATTTTTATGTTGCCGAGGACATTCAGAAGCGGGGTGCGCTGGACATCAAGGAATACAGTTCCTTTGATGATGCCCTGCGAGCCTACTATGCACTTCCTGACACGCAGAGAAAAGCCCTGGGTGCAATGAATACCAGAGATCTGCCGGGTAGTCTGGACTTCGTACAGTGCGTAGATGGAAAGGACACCATCATTCAGGATTATGCCCAGGTGGACGGATGGCAGAATGCCGAAGTCATGGACATTATCGCTCAGCTTGAGCAGTCCATCACCACCAGAGAAATCCCACCTGTTCCTGCGGTGAACTTCCACATCACGGATGACAACATCGGTGAAGGTGGACCGAAGCAGAAATTCGCAAGAAACATCGCAGCCATTGAAACTCTGTTCAAACTGGAAAGCGAGAACAGGAACGCCACTACCGAAGAACAGGAGATTTTGTCGAATTATGTCGGTTGGGGCGGTCTGGCAGATGCCTTTGACCCGGAC
>NZ_JBQHWS010000258.1:0-1706 GCF_052063845.1 Blautia sp. HCP3S3_D9 | reverse complement strand
ATTGTCCCTTTTGTTACATACTGAGAGATTTAATTGTCTGAAATAATTTTTTTCTGTGCTGTATTTAAGTCATTCCATAGTGGAAAACAATTTTCGAAGTTCATAACCGTTATCTCCTTTACGAACATAGTATACTTGCTTTTTTTAGATGCGTCAATTATATAACTGGCATATGCCATAAATAGAAATAAAAAGAAGTGTAATAAAGTAAATTATCTTTTCTGTGATATCATCACTGAAGTAAGACTTTTTATGAGGTATATTAAGTTCAAACAGGAGAAGGAGTTGAAAAATATGACATCAATAAATATAAATAAAGAAAAGTTTGGACAATTAATTCATAAAGAAAAACCGGTTTTGGTTGATTTCTGGGCACCTTGGTGTGGTTATTGCCGTAGAATTGGAGCGGCTTATGAAAAAATAAGTGAAGAATACAGCGATATTCTTATTGCTGGAAAAGTAAATATTGATGAAGAACCACAGATTGCAGAAGCTGAAAAGATTGAGATAATTCCTACGCTGGTTTTATATCGAGATGGAAAGGCAATAGATTCTATTGTTGCACCTGAATCAAAAATAATGATAGAGAATTTTATTAATGAAGCATTGGAAAAATAAAAGGAGGACTGCTGTATGAATAAAAATCATGTTTACGATATGATTATCGTGGGAGGAGGACCTGGAGGGTATACTTCAGCATTATACGCAGCCAGAGCAGGATTTGATACAATTGTTTTAGAAAAATTATCTGCAGGTGGTCAGATGTCATTGACCTGGCAGATTGATAACTATCCTGGTTTTGAAAATGGAATTGACGGATTTTCATTGGCAGAGAAAATGCAAAAACAGGCGGAAAAATTTGGCGCTAAAAGTGAATATGCTGAAGTTTTTAATATGGATTTAACAGGAAAGCTTAAGAGAGTAGAAACTAGTTCGGGAATTTATATTGGGAAAACAGTAGTGATTGCTACTGGAGCAAATCCAAGAGAACTTGGTCTCGCTAAAGAAAAAGAATTGATAGGTCATGGGGTTGCTTATTGTGCCTCCTGTGATGGTATGTTTTATAAAGATAAGATCGTGGTGGTTGTTGGTGGTGGAAATTCTGCTGTATCAGATGCTGTTCTTTTAAGTCGAATTGCTAAGAAAGTCATCATTGTTCATCGAAGAGATACATTACGTGCAACGAAAATCTACCATGACCAGCTGATGAAAACTGAAAATATAGAGTTTCGATGGAACAATACAGTAAATGAACTGATTTATGGAGAACGATTAACTGGTGTGCGGTTGAAAGATACAGTTACAGGAGAAGAAAACATTATAGAATGTGACGGCCTGTTTGTGAGTATAGGAAGAAAACCGACAACAGATTTTTTAGATAATCAGATAGAACTGGATAATAAAGGATATATTGTGGCAGGTGAAAATACTGAAACGAGTATTCCAGGTGTTTATGCTGTAGGAGATGTCAGAACAAAGTTACTTCGTCAGATAGTAACAGCTGTGGCAGATGGTGCTATGGCAGTACATATGGCAGAAAAATATATGGGAAAAATGTAAAGTGAACTCCGCCTTTTGGCATAGGAATTGTTTTGTGAACTATAAATGAGCAAGTTCGTGATTTTGCATAAAAGAAAGACACCTCGATTCCATGTGTTGTATAATGAAAGTGCCAAAACAAACATTTGCAACATTTACGAAAGAAG
>NZ_JBQHWS010000257.1:0-1707 GCF_052063845.1 Blautia sp. HCP3S3_D9 | reverse complement strand
GCTTGGTGTGAGTCCATGTTCTGGTCTTACCGTTTGTGATTGTAGCAAGTTTTTTAGATTTAGTGTCTGCTGATTAAACCGTTTCTGGTTCAAAATCAGCAGATTCATGTGTTAATAGTTCCAGTAGCCATAAAAGTGTAAAAAGTATCTGTGACTGTATCTTGAACAGATTCGTCACAAATACGGATAATGCGATTGAAGTTAGGGTTGTGTCATAAAGCTTGGTTTTGATCAAGCCCATTCCATAGCAACGTTTGCTTAAGCTGAAGGCTCTTTCTACCTCTATTCGATCCGTGTTATCCTGATATTCCTGTTTTTTCTCTTTCACTGACTGTTTTTCAAGACTTGGTCTCCCAAGCTTTGGACCTGATAATCGTATTCCATGCATCTTACAGTATTTTCTGTTTTCTCTGGTACGATAGATCTGGTCTGCTAATATACGTTCCGGATAGTGACCGGTCCGTTCCCTGAAACGCTCTGCCGCTTCTTTCAACACTGTACTTTCATTGTAAGCATCATAGGATATCTTTTCTATTCTGCCAAAACCGTTATCATCAATGCTCAGGTCAAACTTCGCCCCGAATTCTACCGGCGACTTTGTTTTTCCTCTGACAATCGGTCTGATCCATGGCTGTGCAATGCTGACAATGCGGTTGTCTACACTATGAGTCTTGTTCTGATACATGTATTGCTGTTGCTCATACAGTTTATAGATTGTTAGCAGAAGAGGGATCTCTTTCGATGTCGGTGCATAACCGTCCTGCATGAAATTTTCGAGGTATCCGATATCCCGTCTGATGAATGCCAACTGTTTACGAATCGTTGCCCGGATTTTCTTAGTACTGCGCTTTTTTGCTTTTGCAAGTGCAAGATAATTTTTTCTTGCTACTCTGCGGTACATACGAGGTCTGGAAAGTCCATATGCTTTACAAAAACGAATGATGATCGTTTCCAGTTTTTCCCTTGCTTCGTTCAACAGGGAAAAATCCTGTGGATATCGGATATTCGATGGGGCACAGGTGGCATCAAGCATCATGGTTCCTTTATTTTCAGGGGAATGTTCCTGCTTTGTATCCTGCCCGTCACATCCTCCTCCCGAAGGCGGGTTGGTGTGATCATCATCCTTTTTATCACTGGATTGCTTTTCTTTGACTGCATCCAGCATATATTCATTCGCTTCCAGGATAATATCCATTTTCAGACGTTTGCGGAACAGGACTAAGGTACTTGCATCAATTGGCGGCTCTTCCTGATACCCTGGAAGCCCAATGAAATACTGGTAATACGGATTTTCTGTCAGCTGTTCAACGAGTTCTCTGTCAGAATACTGATATTTAGTTTGAATGATCAATGAGCCAAGGGCAAGACGTAATGGTTTGGCTACCCGGCCATTCTTGCCTTTGAACAGGCGGGAATATTTCTTTTCAAAGATTTCCCATGGAATGGCATCTGCCATTTTTACCCATCTGTTTTCAGGGTTCATGTGAAGTCCTATTGGCTGATTGAAATACAGAAAGTTACTTTGTGTATTATCAGTATATTTGTACATTATTTTCCGCTCCATAAATGGTATATTTCTATTGAAAACTGCACGAAAAAAGATTTGAGATCTGTTAAAACCGTGCACTTTATTATACCATCTTTGAGCAGAAAACACAGTAAAATCAATGGTTTTAAGCTGATTTTTCTTTTAATCAGCAGACACTA
>NZ_JBQHWS010000256.1:0-1728 GCF_052063845.1 Blautia sp. HCP3S3_D9 | reverse complement strand
AAGTGTGAATCCATAACTTGAATTTTGGGCGCACTTTCCCCTTGGTGGAAAAAGTCTTTTTTTAAAGCTTATTGGGCTTGTGCAGCACACTGCTGCTGTATAAGTTTTAATGTTTCCGGGTCAGCTCCCTGCTCTCTCAGGAACTGAAGGGTGTTATCAAGAGTAAGAACAACTGGTTTCTGTTTCCGTGGATTGACAGTGGCTTCGTAGTCATCCGGATGGAAATCTTCGTTGTTTGACAGCATATGGTAAATGCTGGTAAGCATCATTCTTGCAATGGCAATGATTGCTTTTTTCTTGCCACGGCGTTTTGTGAGACGTTGATACTTGATTGCAAAATAAGGTTCTTTCTTACTTTTTACAGCTGCAAGGGCACACTGAACGAGCAGAGGTTTCAAATATTGTCCCGCTTTGGAACATCTGGTAGATTTTTTCTTGTTGGCACTCTCGTTATTCGCAGGGGTAAGTCCAGCCCAGGAACACAGATGCCTGTCGGACTCAAAGACGGACATGTCAGTACCAATCTCCGAAAGGATGAACAGTGCGGACAGTTCCGTGATGCCGGTAACCGTTGCAATCCGTTTAATCTGCTCATCATATTGGCGGCTTCGGAGAAAGAGTTCTGCCTCAATCTCATCAATGGATTTGTTGATGAAATCAATGTGGGATTTTGCATGGGTCATTTTGAATTTCTGTTCTTCCAGGATATGGTATCCGTGGACAGTATCCATGACTTCGTCTTTGGAAGCTTTTACCCGGTGGTCGATCAGAGAACGACATTTTTCTTCATCAAAGGGTTCATCGGAAATCAGGTAATCCATGATACGGGTGGCAGAAAGGCCGAAAGGGTCTGTTAGGACACAGTCGATCCGTATGCGTGAAATCGTCATGCTGTTCTGGTAACGGTTCTTCTCTGCTGTACGCATGTAAGAAAGTTTCAAACGGTAACGGGACAGTTCACGGAGAGCCCTGATGTCTGCCGGGGGAATAAAAGAGGCTTTGACGATATCAAAGCGGAACAGGTTAGCGATCCATTTCGCATCACGCTTGTCGGTTTTTTTGCCTTTGATGGCTTTCACATATTTGGGGTGTGTGAGGACGACATGCATGTGCGGTTCAAGGATATTAAAAATGGGAATCCAGTATTTACCAGTGGATTCCATACAGACATCGCGGCAGTCCTGTGCGAGAAGCCAGTCGCGCAAGGCAGCGATATCTGAATTGGTGGTGTTAAAGACTTTTGTCTTGTATGAGGCCGTCAAAGTGACAGGATCAGAGGTACAGACAGCGGCAACAACCGATTTTTTATGTACATCAAGACCTGCACATTTTGGACGGATTACTTCGAATTGCTGAATATCCATAAGAGTCCTCCTTTTGCAAAGTGATAAGAGCATAAAAAGAGGACATCAGCATTGACTGTCATCCAAGCGAAAAGACTTATCTCAGAACACAAGGGTTCTGCCATCTTAAATGATAAGTGTACGGACTCGAGGTCTCAATTGTTTGTGCTTGAAAAGGATGACGGCACAAATAAGTTTTCGGGATAAGATGGTCTTTCGCCACTCACCACGCCGTGCTCTGTAGTATACTGATGCCCTTATAGGAAGTATAGCATGGAAGGGAAAAAGAATAAACTGTAAACTGGCTGGATTCATGCATTGTTTGCGCCGGAAGGCAGGAACGACGAAAGGAGAGCATGCCGCCCGGCATGTTTGGAAGTTTGAA
>NZ_JBQHWS010000255.1:0-1743 GCF_052063845.1 Blautia sp. HCP3S3_D9 | reverse complement strand
TATCCAAGAAAACCGCTATGAGGGAATTTGTCCAAGGCGATACAGCGGATGTAAAACTGGAATTTATCGTTCCTGCACTTCTTTTCCGCTCAGGTGCTCTATTTCAATTTCAAACATCTGAACGGCTCTTCCGGATGATGCCACTTCTTCATCTACCAGCTTTTCATCAGGATAATATTTCATCGCAAATTTCTTTATCAGCGTCATTGTGGCTTCCTGATTTTCGACTAAGTGGCAGCGTCCAAAGACAACCGTACTTTGAAGAAATGGTGCCCACGATTCTTCCTGAATGCGTTCATTACCATATACAGTAAAGCAAACTTTATCACATACTTTCAAACAATCCACTTTATAGCCTGCTTTAGCTCCATGGAAAACAATCTTATGTGAATCTTCATCATATAGATAATTGATCGGTATCGCATAGGGATAACCATTATCACCGTTAACTGCCAGTATGCCACGTCGAGAACAACGTAGTAGTTCTTTCGCTTCGTCTGTGCTGATTTCATTTCTCTTTTTTCTAATTGATCTAAACATTGAAATTACCTCCGAAAATTCAAAGCTTCCGCTCTGTTATAATCTCTCAGTATTACTGAAAGTTTCCTAATTCATTTCTTTTTCAAATCTAAAGAAATAATTGTTTTCTTCTGGAATATTGCCCGCACTTTCTCCTTTTTGATGTGGGTCTTTGTGCTTTGGATTGAAAAATTCTACAATCTTAAACCCACAACGATTTACATAGAAATGGATGTTTCTTTTGTCATAATACGGAGTGTGCGTTTCCCATATCTTCGTTTCATCATCCGTGACAATTATCGTGCCACCGACTCTTTCTCCCTCTACCTCGGTAAAATATCAATGACGTAATAAATTCATTGTAAAATCCCATCAAAAATACAATACTTCCTCCTGAAACTCCTGGAACACTATCTGCCATTGCCATACAAAATCCTTGAAATATTTCTTCTAACATATGTCTCCTCCTACAATTTGATGATTTCATTGTAAGGAGGATTTCTCAAAAACAGCTAACATAAAAATAAACTTTTTATAAACAATCACAGTATTGCTATTATAATCGTACCCAAAACCAGAAGTGCCAAACCAATCGCAGACTTTTTATCCAATGATTCATGGAATATAAAATATGAAAAAGCAACTGTAACTAACACACTTGATTTATCAATCGGTATTACTACACTTGCAGGGCCATTTTGCAATGCCTTATAATAATACATCCATGAGGCACCAGTTGCAATCCCCGAACAGCATATAAAAATTAATTCTCGACGATCTATATTATGTATTTCTGATTGTTTACCAGTAATAAAAACCATACTCCATGCCATGACCAAAACAATTCCCGTACGAATAGCTGTTCCAAGATTAGACTCAATACCGGTTATACCTATTTTACCTAAAACTGCTGTCAGGCTTGCAAAAACTGCAGATAGTACAGCATAGAACAACCAACTTTTTCCATTTGAATCATTTTCTTCTGCTGTGCTTTTTTTCTGAATCATTAAAAAAATTCCAATTGCTATCAAAATAACTGCAATTGACTTCTGCCATGTTATACCCTCTTTTAAAAAAATCAACGCCAAGACAATAGTCAAAACTGTACTTGATCCTGAATTATTCACGGAACAGTATCTGAACAGATAACTGTGCCATGAATCTAAAAAGTGATCCATGCAGCCATAACATCACTCAATTAACCTGTTAAAAGGGTATAAAATC
>NZ_JBQHWS010000254.1:0-1786 GCF_052063845.1 Blautia sp. HCP3S3_D9 | reverse complement strand
TGCATTTTGCGCCAGTCAGTGGCCACTGGTGCGTTTGCCAGTGGACACTTGGCGCTACGAGTGGCCGGAAGTTAATCGACCACTTTGTGTTCGATCATAACGTTATAATGTTTTGTTACCCGCTTGAGCAGAGAGTTGGATGATACCTCATCTTCCATCAGCATGGATGGCCATGCCTTAGGCTCACGCTGCGAACAGATAATACAACTCCTTGACAACTCATTGCGCTTTTCCAGAACATCATACAGAGCCTTCACTTCATCATCTTCCGTGATTGGATGCAACAGAAAATCATCCAGAATAACAAGATCCATGTTGATGATAGACCGTAACTTTTTTTGGTACTGTTTATAGTCTGTTTTCCTAATCGTTGCCAGTTCTCCAGCCAGATCTTCGCAATGGTAATAGCCAACACGAAACTCCCGGCATGCTTCGGCACCAAGAGCTCTTGCTAAATATGTCTTTCCGCTATCTGATGCACCAAAGATACAAAGATTCATACCGTTTGTTATGAAATTCAGTGAGGAAAGCGTTCGAACGATATCTTGTGGCTGATACTTCCGCTCTTTTGAATCCACACACTGATCGAGACAATTATCGCTCCCTCTCAGCTTTGCTTTCTTCAGACGTGATGTGTAACGGTTTTCGATGGCTGCTGTGTATTCCTCATGTACAATGGCACTGATCAGTTCCAGACGCCCTGTGTCAACAAAAGCAGGTTGATGATAAAGTTCTTCGAGCTTTGTTGCCATATGGGGCAGTTTCAACTCTTCCAGTTCCTGGAGAATGGATTGCAGTTCTTTCTTTCCTGTGTTCATTACCGCACCTCCCCGGACTGATCTGCAAGAGTGCGGCTGCGGTTCAGCAACTTCTCCATGTCGGAATAGCTGCGATCCATGATGTAAGCACCTTCATTCCGTTCTCTGTTTTTATCCGTGTTGTATCCTTCGGCACCAAGCTCCTCGGCAACAGCGCCGATGGTATTCTTGATGTAGGTATAAGTTGTCCTTTCGGCAGCAAGAGCGCGTTTGCAGCATTCCTCCAGTGCTGCACGGCTGTATTTTTTCGTAAAGCCCAGAACGCCCATGCAGAGCCGATAGGTCTGCACCTCCAGCCTCCGACTTTTCAGGATTCTCTTGATCAGCTCCGTTGTATTGCTGCCTACCGTGGAAGCTTTTCGGATAAAGTATGTACTATTCCATTCTGAAAAGTCCTTGTAGTTCTTCGGGAGATGTTCCGGATTTGTGCTCCACTGTCCCTTATAGCGAGCTCTTGGCCATTCAGCAAGAAGTTCACCCTCCAGACTGAAGATTTTAACAACAGAAGCAGTTGCGCGGATTACCACTTTTTTGTGCAGATATGCTTTATCTACGCTATAATAAGCATTGTCAAAGCGTACGTGGAAGTCGCTGGACACCTTTGCCGTACTTCTCTCCATGTAGTGGTATTGCGTGGAGGGAAGCGGCATCAGTTCTTCCTTTTCTTCCGCCCAATAGTAGGAACGGCAATGCTCCTTCTTCTTGAACGGTGCGTCATTCAGCTCATCCAGCTTTTCCCAGAGATCCTCGTTAAACTGTTCCAGCGTGAAGTACCGGCGTTCCTCCAGGTCATGGAAGAATCCCTTTTCCAGGATACCAACTGCGTTTTCTACAGAACTTTTGAAGCGGGGCTTTCTGACTTTCGCAGGGAGAATCACGGTGTGGTTGTGTTCCGCCCACTCAGCATAGTCCTGATTTAATTCTGGCTGGATCCAGTCCTTGTTCGCAATCACGGCCTGTTTGCAATT
>NZ_JBQHWS010000253.1:0-1792 GCF_052063845.1 Blautia sp. HCP3S3_D9 | reverse complement strand
CCCCTTGTCAAGGACATTTTGAATTAGTGTAGTGCCTATTTTTTAGACACCTACACAAAAGTGATATCCCTGATTTCGGACATTCCATTGTCTGGTTATCCACATAAGTGGACACATGACATTTGATGTGCCCACTAAATTGGACAAATCGAATTGATATGATATTCTGTTAAGCTTTATTTTTCAGAATCTATATGAACTGCCGTCTTGACAAGCTCTTTAGGTTCTTTCCTAATGGCTGGCGGGGCAGGTGCATTCGGGATATCCAGAGGATACTCCCCGGTAGTAACAAATTTGTAGAATTCATTAGGCGACAGCTTGGCAAGATGCCACTGATAACGCTGATTGTTGTAATAATCCATATAGTCATCAATGATGACCTGAACCTCAGCAAACTCGGTACATTCCGCAAGTTTCGGCATGATGTGGTCTTTCATATGGCCGAAGAAGCTTTCCTGCGGAGCGTTGTCCCAGCAGTTTCCCCTGCGGGACATGGACTGGCGGAGTTTTTTATCATAAAGGATATTTATGAACTTGTGGCTGGTATAGTGGCAGCCCTGATCTGAATGAATGATCGTTTCCGCTTGGAGGGAGACTCCATGATTTTCCACCAGTTTGTTGATGGTTTCCAAGACGAAATCCACTTCCAGTGATGGACTGAGCACGTACGACAGTATCTGCTTGGTAAAGGCATCCAGGATAGTAGATAAATAAGCAAAGGTGCCATTGTACGGCAGATAGGTGATGTCCGTCAGCAGGACGATTCTGGGACCGTATGCCTCAAATTCACGCTGAAGCAGGTTGTCTGCGACATTGCTTGTCTTAAGGGCTTTGGCCATGCGCCTGTAAGGGTTCGGGCCCCTGTAGGGGCAGGACAGATTGAATTTTTCCATCAGACGACGGATCTTTTTGAGATTCATGATCACAGGCGGATCCATGTGAAGCAGGGCCATGTAGATGCCCTTGGCACCTTTTGTATAGCCGTGCATTTTGTAGGCAGCGAGTATCAGATCAAAGTCATCACGATCCTGCTGTTCTTTAAGTTCTCTTGCAGGGGCGGCTTTGACCCAGGCGTAATAACCGCTGCGGGATACGCCTGCCATTTCACAGAGTGTCCTGACAGACATGGCGTTATGGCTTTGCTGGACTGTGTTGTAGATGATTTCGAATGCACAGGAAGAATCGTTCATGAGCAGTGCACCTACTTCCTTGTAGTTCTGATTGAGGAAATTTTTTTTAGAAATTCCATTTCCTGTTTCAGGTAATCTACTTCATGCCGGAGCTGTTTGATTTCATCAGCCTCGGATACCGGCCTGGCAGCATCTGTGGGTGCCACATGTCTGGCTGTTTCACCCCGTGGACCATAACCTTCATGGAATTCCCCGTACTTTTTATATTCTGTACGGATATGATTGGAAATGCTCCATATGCGTCGCTCTCCAATGATGTTGATGTCAAAACCATGATCTTCAAGGATCTTTCTCGGAGATTCACCGGCTTTGTATGCGGTCATGAAGAGTTCCTTGAATTCTTTGGTGAGAGTGATCCTTGTCTCAGTGACACTGTAGATGTAAGGGTTTTGACGAAGTAACTGTTGTTGTTCCTCTGTGAATAGTTTTCTGTTCATGAAAATCCTCCATTTCTGTGATTAGAATATCACATCTGGAAGGGAGTGTCCAAGAAAAAGGGTTCACATGGGAACAGTGTCTAAGAACAGGGGCATGTCTTGTGTGGGTGTCCGTAAAACGGGTACTACACTAATTCGCGTGTCCACTGTTATGGGTACATTATA
>NZ_JBQHWS010000252.1:0-1798 GCF_052063845.1 Blautia sp. HCP3S3_D9 | reverse complement strand
ATTACTTCCCGGTCATGCAGCAATGCGTGGCTCACTTCATGGACTCCGGTTTTCATCGTCTGAACATTACTCATATCTTCCTTTATCGCAATATATTTTTCTGTCTGGTGATAGTAACCTTTCGCTTCCCCTTCCACATTCATCATACGGATTGGCACTGGTGAAATATTCTGTAATGCTTGCATAAACGTGTCATAAAACTGTACACTTCCAGTAAGTTCCGGTACATCCAGGTCAGCAATCGGTTCTCCCTCTGTCTGACTGACATCAAATATCGTAGTTACCCGGAACCTTGGAATGACCATTTCCACAATCTCTGTTTCCGGTTGTCCGTCCTCCCCAATCACCGGTTCTTTTGTTACTGGGTCAATCTTTTCAATCTCCTGTTTTTCCCGGATTGGTGCAGGTGCGATGATCTGGATTCCCTTTTCCCCACGCTTTACATGGCGGTTAAATTTCTTCTGCCATGCCTGATACCCTGCCACCAGTGTTGCCTCCGGTTTCTGCATGGTGATCAGCAGCGTATTATTAAAGCTGTAATTATGGAACTTCGACATGGTATTCAGATATTCTGTATATCTCTCCGATGTAAAGATTTCTTTTACTCCCTGCTCCAGTCGTTCCGATATTTCTTTTAACTGTTTCTCTATATTATTGTTCGCCATAAACAAATCCTCCATTTTAGGATTCCCGCCAGAGGAAACTCTGACGGGAACTCTTTTATAACTCCTGTTCGTGCTTTTTCTTTGCACTTTTCTGTGTAACGGTCTGTTCCGCTGTATTCTGCTGTGCCTTCTCCTGCTTTAACAGTTCCAGAATGGACGGCTTATGGATTTTGTCCGCTGTTTCCGGAAGTTCTTTTTCTTCCACGTTTTCCCTGCTGTCTACGGAACTTTCTTCTCTGCCAATATCCTCATCTGCCAGAATAGTCTCATTACCCTTTTCATCCATGTTCAGCAACGCATTTAATTCTGATAATCGTTCCATCTTTTCATTCAGTTCCGCTTCTTTCGGGAATGGCTTCTTCACCTCTTCCTGTGCGGTAGCAAGCTGTTGTTGTACAGTTTCCAGTTTCTGCTCACTTTCCGTCAGCTTCCTGTCGATAGAAGAAAGGGTGTTATGGATACGCTGCATATTTCCTACCGGGTCTTTTCCGATTTCCAGCTTATAAGAACATTTTCCTTTGATCGTCAATTCAAAAGCATTGGAGAACATATTATAGGAAGCGGATAATGTAAACCCATGATACTCTCCGACCTTTCCACCTGTGCTGACCTCTTTTAATCCTGCACAGGCAGCGATCAATGCTTCTCCTGCTTCTTTCTTATCTTCATAAAGGACATTCCCTACCGTCATGACAAACTTGTCATTATCCTGTAAATCCACACTTTTTACTACCTGCGAATCCACCTGCATTCCGGCAATCCGTTCTTTCAATGCACTGATCTGTACTGGGAAATTCTTTGCAATATCTGATTCCAGACGGTAAATCTGACTGGTATGGTTTGCCTTTAGAAGTTTCAGCTTACTCACCTGTACATCCAGATCCATTTTTTCCTTAATGTAGGGATTTCCTGTGGCAAGTGCCTTGATCTCGGCATAAGACAATGCCGTATCATCCACATCTTCACAAGCCCTGACTGGCGATTTACTGGTCATGATCTGACTGATGAACTTCTGCTTGTTTTCCAAAATCTGGTCGAGTAGGTCAGCGGTATTACTACCGCTTTCCCCTCTAAGAACCGTGCGTGAGAGTTTCCCCTCACACGGCTCAAGCACTTATAAGCCCTGTGTTAGC
>NZ_JBQHWS010000251.1:0-1810 GCF_052063845.1 Blautia sp. HCP3S3_D9 | reverse complement strand
AAATAGAAAAGCTTAACAAACTTCGTTCTATGGCAGAAATGCCACCTATTATTCTTTGAATTTAATGCTGTAACGAAGTGTGTAAGTTGTGTTTAAAAGCCCTGGATGGCTGAATTCGATGGAGCGCCGTGTGCGGTGAAAGTCGCATGCACGGTGTGGAGCGGGGGAAAATCCGGAGATAACTTCAAAGGATTACCTATCGCTATCGGGGGCAAAGTCTCAGGGAATCAAACAGCTTATGAGCGGTGGTGGTGTAATCCTCATCGGTACTCAGTTAATTCCGCTTCTTAGTGGACTGTTTGGTTAAGAGAAAGGAGTAGTTATCCATGTTCGATCAGATTTTTGATGCGATCGAAGAATGGATGAGGGAACTCCTGACAGGGATGATCAATTCCAACCTGGATCAGATGTTTACTGATGTCAATCAGAAAACTGGTGAGATTGCAAGCCAGGTTGGACAGACTCCCCAGGGATGGAATGGCAGCATATTCAGTATGATCCAGAACCTGTCCAATTCGGTAATTTTACCGATTGCAGGTATCATCATTACGTTTGTGCTCTGCTATGAACTGATTTCCATGCTTACTGAGCGTAATAACATGCATGATATTGATACATGGATGTTCTTCAAATACTTTGTGAAGATGTGGATCGCAGTGTATCTGGTAAGCAATACTTTTACGATTACAATGGCTGTTTTTGATGTAGGTCAGCATGTAGTAAATGCTGCATCCGGTGTGGTCACAGGCAGTACAGCCATTGATATCAGTTCGGCATTGACCGATCTGGAGGCTACATTGGAAGCCATGGAGATTGGAGAATTAGTAGTATTGGCATTGGAAACCCTGATCGTCAGCTTCTGTATGAGAATCATGTCCGTATTGATCACCGTAATTCTATATGGACGTATGATTGAGATTTACCTTTATACTTCGGTCGCGCCGATTCCGTTCGCCACAATGAGCAACAGAGAGTGGGGACAGATCGGAACCAATTATTTCAGAGGACTCTTTGCCCTGGCATTCCAGGCATTTCTGATGATGGTTTGCGTCGCTATCTATGCTGTGCTGGTAGCGGGTATCCAGTATTCAGATAATCTGAGTTCTTCATTATTTGGCGTAATGGCTTATACAGTCATCCTGTGTTTTAGTTTGTTTAAGACAGGATCCCTGAGCAAGTCCATTTTTAATGCCCATTAAATTAATCACAGGAAGGAGAGATAAACCATGGCATATGTCAGTGTTCCAAAGGATTTGACAAAAGTAAAAAACAAAGTGGCTTTTAATCTGACAAAGAGACAGATCATCTGCATCGGTATCGGTGCAGCGATTGGTATTCCGTTTTATTTTCTCACAAGAGGAATACTTGGAATGTCAAATGCGGCTACCGTTATGGTGATTCTAATGTTGCCGGCATTTATGTTTGCCATGTATGAAAAAGATGGGATGCATCTCGAGGATGTGATCTTGCACATCCTGAATGTAAAAGTGTTCCGGCCACCGGTCAGAACCTATGAAACAGAGAATTATTATGAATCGAATCCGGAAACAATCGGTTCGAAAAATGCAGTCAGAGGAAAGAAGGGAGGAAAGACAGGTGTCAAAAAGAAAAAATAACAGCACCAAAAAGTCAAAGAAAAAAGAAGAAAAGCGGCTTTCGGTACAAAAGACGATCCGATACAAAGAGATGGGAAAGGATGGGATCTGCCGGGTACAGGGGAATACATATTCTAAATGTATCCGGTTTTATGATATCAACTATCAGCTGGCACAGAATGAGGATAAGAATGCTATTTTTGAGAACTGGTGTG
>NZ_JBQHWS010000250.1:0-1828 GCF_052063845.1 Blautia sp. HCP3S3_D9 | reverse complement strand
AAGCATTCTGGTGATATGTCAAGAGAAATTTAAAATAGTTTTTGATATGTTTTTCCTAAAAAAGGGCGCACTTCACCGTCGCTCATTAATCATCTTTTTGAAAAATGAGCGCTATTCAGACTCAGTATTTAATTCGGCGTCCAGTTTTTCGCCGGTGTACAGTTGGTTTTTGACCAGCAAACCAAAAACGAGTCGTACGAATTTACGAGATGTAAGTGCGAGTGCTCTCTTGTGCTGATGTTTAGTTACTTCAGCATATTTTCTGGAATAAAATTCAGCATATTCAGGAACATACCTCCTGACGCTGTTTGCAGCTTCTCCAAAGTAATAACGGAGATAAGTATTTCCAGCTTTTGAAACACGGTTATCTTCGGAAACGAAGTCACCGGAATCATTTTTCAGCCATGTCAAACCTGCATATTTAGCAAGCGCATCTGATGAGTGAAATGCTGTTATATCGCCTATTTCTGATAAGATTCCAGCAGCCCATACAGGTCCGATTCCTGGAATAGACTTAAGGATGATAAAGGCATTTGGGTTCATTCCGTTGATGCATTTTTCAATTGCCTGATCGATCAGTTTGATTTCTTTCTGATAGGTCTGAATACAGTTAAATGAACTTGCCAAAGACACATTCAAGGGTTCATACATGCATTTATCTAACCGATAGGAATCTCTGGCAGCTTTTTTCAGAAGTTCAGAAGTCCTGGATATATCTGCAATACGGTTCCGGCTTTTGGCAGCCAGAAACTGGAGCAGTTCTTCTTCCGGAGAATCAATGATCTCCTGAAGGGACATAAACTCTGTAAGAACTGCGGATGATGTGGCACCGTAAATGTTACTGAATGGCTGGCTGTCATTATCCAGAAGCTGAAGCTCACTGAATTTCAGGTAAAGATTGGATACCATATAGGTTTTTTCTCTGGTAATACATTCAGCAAGATGAAGACGGTGGCGTGTAAGTCTTTTTAAGGCAAGGTACTGGCTGCCTCGCCAGGGTTCACATTTTTTTGTGCGGCCGACTCTTGCAAAATCTGAAATAAGGAAGGCATCCATGTGATCTGTCTTATCCATGCCAACATAGGATTTGCGGTAATTTGCAGTCATCTTTGGATTCAAACAGTACACATAGGGTTTATAAGGCATCAGGAGTTCACAGGATGACAGAAAGTTGGCTATATGGATGCTGTAAACAGATGTAGATTCCAGAGCCACAATAATGGTATTAAGATGCGGATGCTTTTGTATACAGGCAGCAATCTTTCCGGCAAGCTCATCAGCACCAGGCTGGTTGTTGCCGAAAGAAGCATCAATATATTTGTTTTCATCAAAATCCATGGCATAAACCACATTGGATTTTGAGCTTACATCAATACCAACGAACAAAGTGGACATATAGTTGATCTTGATCATGATATCACGCTCCTTTCCGATCTGGATTTGTGAAGCCTAAAGCAAAAGGTTTATCCGGGATATCATATGATGACCGCAGCCTCGCATAATGAGCATTCATCCAGTCAGCATTTTTTGCTGGTGCTAACGGCTGGAGATGCAACTTCTGTGTAAGCGGAATGTGTCATATGAGCCAGGCTGCATGCTTTCTGAGCAGTCTCGGACAAAGCCGGCTGAAAGGAGAAAAAGCAGTGCCTTCGGACATCAGACTCTGCTGATATCTTACCACAGGATAAACGATATGAAAATGTAACTATTGACTGTATAGATGGGAATGGGATGAGGGGAATACCTCTTAGATGTCCTTACCTCTATACCATAAAAAGAAATAAGTCTGTAAGTGATTTCTCTTGCTTACAAACTTATTATACGAGGA
>NZ_JBQHWS010000249.1:0-1835 GCF_052063845.1 Blautia sp. HCP3S3_D9 | reverse complement strand
CGTAAATAAATGTTTCTGATAAGAGGTAATCGCCATGCAAACGTCTAAAGATTTTTTGCATATTTTTCTTGATATGGGTGATGCACTGTTAAATAGCGGTGCGGAGATTTTTCGTGTGGAGGATACACTGAATCGAATGGGCTATGCCTGCGGGGCTGCTCAGATGAATGTTTTTGTGATCACTTCCAGTATTGTTATTACTATGGAATTTCCAGGAGAAGGAGCGCGTACTCAGACTCGCAGGATCCGTGAAGGCGGTGGAAATGATTTCACCAAGCTGGAACAGCTGAATGATCTGAGCCGCCGTTTCTGCAGTCATCCTGTTTCAGCAGCAGAACTTCGAAAAGAATTTGATAAAATCAATATAAATAAACCAAATCCTTTCTGGAAACTTCTTGGAAGTCTTCTTGTAGCGTGCAGTTTTGCACTTTTCTATGGTGGGAGTATTCCAGATACGATTGCAGCAGGGATTGGAGCTGTTCTTATCTGGGGATTGCAGCAGTATCTTCGTCCGGTGTGTATGAATGAAGTGACTTTTCAATTTGCAGCGTCTTTTCTTACAGGCTGCGCGATCTGCGGATTTACTGTGCTCTGCCCGTTTCTTCATATGGACAAGATTATGATCGGTGATATCATGCTCCTGATTCCGGGACTGATGTCAACAAACGCGATCAGGGATGTTCTTATTGGTGATACACTTTCCGGAATTATCCGTTTAATTGCCGCTTTACTCCTTGCTGCGGCACTGGCACTTGGATTTATGGGTGCGATCATTCTGTTTGGGAGGCTGGGACTTTGAACACAACGACAGTGATACAGCTGATCACCGGAGCCATCGGTTCTGTGGGATTCGGAATTCTCTTTCATATGAAAAGTAAATATCTGCCGCTGGCAGCTGCCGGCGGCTTCTTAAGCTGGTTGGTGTTCCTCCTGGGGAAGGGGCTCTGGGGAAATGTTTTTCTCCCGTCATTGCTGGCTGGTTTTATGGTAGATGTGTATGCGGAAATTCTGGCAAGGATATGTAAAGAGACTTCGACCTCTTTTTTTGTCACTTCTGTGATTCCGCTTATTCCAGGAAGTACGCTTTATTACTGCATGAACAGTATTGTAGAAGGAAATACGGTACGCGCACTGGGATATGGGCGGGCTACCTTTCTCTTTGCCTTTGGAATTGCGGCAGGTATGAGTATTGCGTGGGCGATTTGCTATTTCCTCAGAAGTATAAAGAAAAAACAAAACTGACTGTGGATTGTAAATTTCTTTATGATCTGGAGTTAACATTAATGTTGCAGGGCGTTTCCAATAATTGGAGACGCCCTGTTTTACGTATAAAGCATTATGTGGCTGTCGGTTCATAACTGACATCAACTTCACTCCACTGAACCCAGATGGAAGTTCGTGCACCTTTATTGGAACTGAAAGTGCGGTTTTGCACAAAACAGTTCCTGTCACAGAACTACCATCGCCCATTTCCTTAATTCTGGAAAATGGGACGATACATTGCTTGAAAATACATTAAAAAGTTCTGTCGTTGAGATTATTTATTCAGAAGCAGTGCGTTCTGGAAAGCCTGTTTTCTGTATCGTGGATGATACAATAGCTTCTAAGACAAAGCCTTCGTCACGGGCTCTGCATCCTATTGAAGATGCGTATTTCCACCAATCCCATTTAAAGGGAAAACAGGATTACGGTCATCAGGCGGTTGCTGTTATGCTTTCCTGTAACGGCATTGTCCTGAACTATGCTTTTGTAATGTACAATAAATTAAGTTCCAAGATTGATATTGTAGAAAATATTGCAAAAGAACTGCCGGTTCCTCCGGTACTGTCTTATTT
>NZ_JBQHWS010000248.1:0-1851 GCF_052063845.1 Blautia sp. HCP3S3_D9 | reverse complement strand
CCTGCATTTGCAACCAACGTGTCCCCCTCCTGAACAGAAGGCATTTCCTTTTCATCCGAAAAGAAATCATCATCTGTCTGTTCCGAAGTAAACTCATCTTCAGTGTCATTGTTATATTGGGGTCTGACACTCCAAAGGATAAATAAAAAGAATGAAGCGTTCCTAAAAGATCCATAAAAGAAATATAAAATTAGGGATATGTAATAAAAGAGGCACCAGTTTACAACTTTATAAATGATAGACCTATTGATGGATCAACTGATTTAAAGATCCTGCTGACTTCTTAGTTTGTCATTAACCAGCTTCTCTCCTTTGTCACTGGATTGCCTGTAGTTTACGGCGCCTAGCGGTCGCCATTCCGTTTTAGGGCGGCCGCTTTCCGAAACAAAACGGCCGCCCATTTTTTAGACGATTAACATCTCTTATCGGGTATTAATCTTAATCGTATAGTGCTTTGTCGCTCTCTTCATAATGGAGTTGGCTGATACTTCATCATTAAGAATCATTGCCTTCCAGTTTTCAGGATCACGCTGAGAGCAAACAATAGTGCTCTTTTTCTGCTCGTTACGTTTCTCTAACAGTTCGAAAAGGATCTTGATTTCCCGTTCGTCTGTAATCGTGTGAAGCAGAAAGTCGTCCAGGATGATCAATTCCCATTTGAGATACTTTTTCATCTTTCTGGCATATTTCTCATAATCCTGCTCTTTAAGAGCAACCATGCTCTCAAGAAGTTCCTCACTGTGGAAGTAGCCGACATTATACCGGTTGCAGGCTTTGATGCCGATTGCTTTAGCCAGATAAGACTTTCCTGCATCAGATTCACCAAGAATGCAGAGGTTGTAGCCTCTTGCTATGAAATCCAAAGAACCAAGCACTTCTGTAATTCCAGAGGGAAGATACTCACGTTTATCAGAGTCTACACAGTCGGACAATTCTTCAGGTGAACTCTTCAGATTTGCGGCTGTCAGCCGATTTTTTAGTGTTTTACTGACTTTTTCCTGATACTGCGGTCCGATCAGCTCTGCAATAAGCGTGAGACGGTCCATTTCCAGAAATCCGGGTTTGTGATAAAGATCGTCGAGAGTGGCTGCCATTGTGGACAGACTCAGTTCATTCAACTCGTCGACAAGTTCATTCATGAGTGCGGTACCTGTAAGCATCAGTCATCTACCTCCTTTCTGGTCAGATCAGCAAGCGCTTTGCTGCGAGATAAAAGGGTATCAATGCTGGAAGCTTCCGGTGGCATTACATAGCCACCCCGTGAAGGTGCATTCGATGCCTGTACCGAACGCCGATATCCCGCTTCTCCGAGATCATCTGCGACAACAGAGATCGTATTCTTGATGAAGGTATATTTCTGCTTATTCAGAGCGATTGCATGTTTACAGCACTCCTCAAGTGCTTTGTTACTGTACTTCTTCGTAAAATTCAGAATGCCCAGGCACATACGGTAGGTCTGAACCTCATAAGATCTGGATTTGAGGATTGTGCGGATAACGGTTTCTGTATTCTTACCGACAAGCTGAGCTTTCTGGATAAAGTAAGGACCATTCCACTGGGTAAAGCCTTTATAGTTGTCCGGTAGATGATCCGGATTTGTTGACCACTGACCTTTGTGGGTTGCTCTTGGCCATTCATAGAGGAACTCTCCTGCAAGAGAATAAATACGAACAACGGTTGAAGAGCAGCAACATTGGGGTCTGACCGTGCGTCCAGCTAAGGGTATATAGTCCGGTGGGTGGAAGCCCCATCAAATAAGCTGCTAACCACAGCATTTGAAGCGAGTCTTGAGTCTGCCGCGGTAACGTTGCAGGCTAAGCGTAGACAGCAAGATAACAGGGATAGCTATTG
>NZ_JBQHWS010000247.1:0-1937 GCF_052063845.1 Blautia sp. HCP3S3_D9 | reverse complement strand
GCCAACAACGTAAAGGTTGAGGGAGCCGGATTTCAGGGAGATACTAATGTGCTGACTTTGATTACACAGGATGAGGAAGTATCACTCCCGCTTATGAGCAAAGAGGATGCAGCTCTTAAGATCCTGGATAAAATTCTTCTGCTGACTTCAGATAAGGAGCAGTAAAGAAGAATGCAGCTGATATTCAAAAGTAAAATCAGACTGCAGAGAAAATTGTTACTGTTCACTCTGTGTCCAGTAACATAAAATTTAATATTGAAAAGCGGAAATCCCGTAAGGGAAAATCTCAGATCTGCTTTCCATCACCGTATTGTATCCGGAAACGGAACGGTAACAAGGAGGAAAAAAATGAAAACAAAGAAATTCACAACAACACAGCTCACCATGCTTGGCCTTATGGCAGCAGTTCTTCTGCTGATGGCCTACACACCACTGGGATACCTGAACATAGGACCACTGGCAATCTCATTTAATGTGATCCCGGTTGCGATCAGTGCAGTTGTACTCGGACCGACAGGCGGAGCCATCGCAGGTGCGATCTTCGGACTGACAAGCTTCGGACAGTGTATCGGATTTGGTGGAACAAGTGCAATGGGAGCTATGCTGTTTAGTATCAATCCGGTTCTGGCATTTGTCCAGAGATTTGTGCCACGTCTTCTCGACGGAATCTGCCTTGGCTATATTTACAAGGCTATGCGCAAGAAGACAAATGTATATGTATCCTGCGCAGTAACTGGATTTTTCTCCGCATTCCTGAATACATTATTCTTCATGACAGCTTTAGTAGGTCTGTTCGGAAATACAGAATATGTACAGGGACTGATGGGTGGAAGAAACATCATTATTGGATGCTGCATGATGGTAGGTATTAATGCAGTGTGTGAAATGGTATCTTCAACAGTTATCACAGGAGCTGTAGGTGCTGCTCTTTCCAAAGCACATCTGATTCCGGCACAGAAAGCTGCAGACAGCGAGAATGACAAAGTTGCCAAAGCAACAGTCTAAGGGTTTTATCAGCCGGAATTGTATATTGATATAAATATGGAGATAAAGAAGTATGATTTTAGCGATTGACATCGGAAATACCAATATTGTAGTTGGATGTATTGATGACAAAAAGACATATTTTATAGAGCGTCTTTCTACGAACCGTACAAAGACAGAGCTGGAATATGCGGTAGACATTAAGAACGTTCTTGATATTTATCATATCAAAAAAACAGAGATTGAGGGATGTATTATTTCTTCTGTAGTGCCGCAGATCACTAATATTGCAAAGCTGGCAGCAGAGAAGATCCTTAAGAAAGAAGCAATCGTTCTTGGCCCTGGTGTGAAAACAGGACTGAATATCATGATGGATAATCCGGGACAGCTTGGCGCAGACCAGGTTGCAGATGCAGTGGCCGGAATTGCAAATTATCCGGTACCTCTGATCCTGATTGATATGGGAACTGCAACTACAGCGTCCGTTGTCAACAGCAGGAAGCAGTATGTAGGAGGAATGATCCTGCCAGGTGTAGGTGTTTCTCTGGATGCACTTACTGCAAGAGCTTCCCAGCTCAGCGGGATCAGTATCGATGCTCCGAAACATGTCATTGGAAAGAACACTATTGAATGTATGAAGAGTGGAGTTCTGTACAGCAATGCAGCAGCTCTGGATGGGATCATTGACCGGATCGAAGAAGAACTGGGTGAAAAGGCTACAGTAGTAGCGACCGGTGGTCTGGCTAAGAAAATTGTTCCACATTGTAAGAGAAAGGTCATTTTGGATGAAGAACTTCTTCTGAGAGGACTTCTCTATATTTATGAAAAAAACAGATAATAATTAGTGTCTGCTGATTAAAAGAAAAATCAGCTTAAAACCATTGATTTTACTGTGTTTTCTGCTCAAAGATGGTATAATAAAGTGCACGGTTTTAACAGATCTCAAATCTTTT
>NZ_JBQHWS010000246.1:0-1946 GCF_052063845.1 Blautia sp. HCP3S3_D9 | reverse complement strand
GCAATGCGCTTCATCCACAGGTTAAGGTGGCATAAATCGTTATTTTGTTAGCTGAAATATTGAATTTTCATGGTGCAAAGCCCATTTTGGGTATGGGAAGTCTTAGTATTTAAATCATCAGTTATATTAAGAAATCGTTATGTTATCACATAAAAAGCTTTCAACTATATCAACGAGATACAATTGAAAGCTCTATTTTAAGTACCAAATTTTTCTATTGTCTTATTATGTATAGCTGCCATAGGAGACGTATTCTAAGCAGTAAGGTTTGTTCCGATAGATGCTGCAATCTCTTTTAACTTATCGGCAGAAAAACCAGTATATTTTTCAATCTTATCGAGAGATTCTTTATCTTTGATCATCATTTTTGCAAGAGATAGATTTTTCTTTTCTACACCTTGCTCAATGCCTTGTTCAACAAGTGCTTTTCCCAGATTACACATATCCTGCACCTCACTTTCAAATTCTTCTGTCATGGCGATGCCAAAATCTTTCTGAAGACGTTTTTTCTTTGTCTCAGAGGATGTAGAAAGAGAGAAGAGTGTATTCAGCAGATCAAGGATCTCCAGATCACTCTCTTTATCTGCATCACCTAAATTTACGATAACAACTTCCATAAGGTCATAACTGCCAAGAGTTTCATAAGGCTTTCCCAATACTGTATCCTGTACTGTATGGTATCTGAAGATTCCATTTCTACGTTTTTTCGCCGGATCCGGGCAGATCCAAATACTGTAGACTTTCTGAAGCTTTTCATAATGTTCACCAGTAAAAATAGTTCCATACTGCTCGGAAATCATTCTTGCACAATAATAAAATCCTCTTGTAACTAATGGATACCCCGGTGTGTCATTTAACTGGATTTCCAAATTGATGATCAGATGTACGGGTTCTTCGGTGTTCGGAATATATGCCTTAAAACGAATATCATAATACACAGTCTGGTCTTTGATAGCATTTGCTTCGGAATTAAGGCAGTCTATTTGTTCGTTTCCATCCAGTAATTTACTGCGGTCAGGATGGTCCTGATGTACTGCCCGACTGGAAATTTCGATATTTTCTTTCAGGCAGTTATCACAGATAAAATTGACACTATATTGGGAAAATTCTTTTGTACAGGATTTGAGGATCCAGGCAATGACTGCCTTATAGGTTAATAGTTTCTTGGCACATTCATCATATCTTGCACGATCTGCGGCAAGGTCTATCATTTGTGCCAGATTCGTTTGACGTATTATGGATGTCACCTCCTGTCACATATTTTGTACTTATATTTTATCAGAGCAGATATTTATTTACCAGAAAAATTTTTCGACAATCGCAGGATAAGTTTTGACAAAGAAAGACCCCAGTCAAAATGACTGGGGTTTTCTTTTTAGGAATCTGTATTATTTACCCAAATGGATTATTTAACAGTAGCTGTTTTCAGGTTGGACCATGGGCTGAATATATTATTGATTCCAAAAGACTTATAAGCAGTTTTTTGATTGCTCTTATTATATTTTAGACAGTTATAAAACTTATTTTGCTTGTTTAATTTATACGAACCTAAAACGATAATCGTTGCATTTTAATTGAAACGAAAAAGCAAATCGTTGCATTTCGATTAAAACGATTCCTGCGGAGAATTTAATTATAATAATTGTTCCTATATATGGCCCCCCAAAAAATTGCTTATTAATGGCGCCCCTATTCAGTTAGTAAGGGGAATTTCGCTGTCGAAATCTTTATACTGACAATAGCGTCTAAACAATGTTATAATTCCTATAAACAGAAAATAACAGGAACTAGTTGGAAAAAAATGATTTTTGTTTATGGATTATATTGTTATAAATCACCAGTTTACAACTTTTATAAATGAGTGCCCCTTTGCTGAATAAGCCGCTTCAGGGCTTTTACAACAGCATTTGATTTTATACTGTTTTCGATGTTTTGTACGAAAGCAG
>NZ_JBQHWS010000245.1:0-2037 GCF_052063845.1 Blautia sp. HCP3S3_D9 | reverse complement strand
TGGATGCTCTTTTTTCATTCACTTGATAGGTGAAAAGCAATATACTGTTAAAACACAGTAACTATGCGGCTTTCAGCCGGTTTCACGGCTGTTCCGCGAATAATCTAGGTTGATTTATCAATAGGCACAACTTTATTAATATCTCCTATCTGCAATGCATGGAAATAACATAACCATGATGCTCCTGTCGCCAGCCCTGACAAAATTAAAAACAATAACGTCTTCTGTCCAACCATTTTAATCGATGCCTGACTTCCAACTACAAATACCATAATCCACGAAAATATAAATACTACAATGGTACGTATAGCAGTCGCTACATTCGAATCTGTTTTCTTAATTCCACTTTTTGCCAAAATCGAAGTGACCCCCGCAAAAAATGCCGATCCAACAGCATAAAGTATCCACATAATATCTACACCTCGTCTTCCAATAATTTTTCATTCTGCGTTTATCTCTCATTATACTCTTTTTTCACAATAATTTAATGCTTTTTCTTCGCAGGACAAAAATATTCTACAAATGCTAATACAATCACAGAAAAATACAGCATATACTGAACAAAAGAAGCATGGCCAATAAAATCCATATAAGGATTATACCAATCCAACACATGGATAATCAAACACGCTATACTGCAGATAACACATATATGTAGTATTCAGCAAAGCAATAATCATAATTACCTGCTTCACCCCGTCCGGCATGGCATTCAGCACGTCCACCATCCCCTGCAGTCCGGAAACAATACTCCGTACCGCAGGCATCAGCAGATCCCCGAAAGAAATCGCCAGCTCCTGAAGCTGTGACTTCAGAATAGTCAGCTGTCCTTCCAGATTATCCTGCATGGTATCCGCCATGTTCTTTGCGGCATCCCTGCAATTATTCACCGCCCCGGACACCTTTGCAATATCCTCCGGTGCCGCATTCATCAATGCCAGGAAACCTGACATGGCATTCTTTCCGACCAGTGCCTCCGCATTGTTCGCCTTCTCTGCCTCAGTCATTCCGCCAAAAACCACCCTGCAGTCAGCCAGGATCGCAGACAGGCTCCTCATGGAACCATCCGCATTTGTGGTAGCAATGGTCACATCCCCGATCGCCGCACCCGACAGCTTCACATCCCCGGTCAGGTTGGTCATAATGGAACGCATGGAAGTACCAGCCTGGGAAGCCTTGATACCCGCATTCCCCATCAGACCGATGGCTTCCGCAGTATCTTCAACCGAAAATCCCAAAGCCCCTGCAACCGGCGCACAGTACTTAAACGTCTCACCCATCATGGACACATTGGTATTGGCATTGCTGGAAGCGGCCGCCAGCACATCTGCAAAATGTCCCGAATCCCCTGCAGTCAGCCCAAAAGCCGTCAGCGCATCCGTCACAATATCAGAAGTCGTTGCAAGGTCTTCCCCGGATCCAGCTTCAGAAGCTTCTCCACATCCTTCAGCTGGCTCTGCGTATTCCTGATCTCAGTATTAACCCCTTTCAGGGCAGTCTGCAATTTCGTGGTATCGCCGCCAATCTCGACAGTGATCCCCTTGATTCTGTTCCCTGCCATACGGCTCACCCCCTAAATCCCATAATAAAGGCACAAAAAAAGCATCTGCCATCCTGACAAATGCTTTCATCATTATTTTTATTTTTTTTCTTTCCTGAAACCTGGAACTTTAAATATGCTTTATAAGTTTTTTCCAATATTTTCAAGTTCTTTTATAGAATCCTTGTTTTTTGCAAGTTCATCACTGGCTGTTGCATAATATGATTTTTGGAAAATCATATCCCATGAAAGATATTTCGCCATGCAGTCGAACTGTTTGTCAATTAACTCATACTGGATACTGTCCACCGGGGATCCTCCCACAACGATTGTTCCAACTTTTTTATTTTTCAGCTGCAAACCGCGGCAGTAGCACTTATCAATGATAAGTTTCAACTGCGCAGACATTCCCCACCAATATACCGGAGTAGCAAAAAGAATCACATCTGCAGCAGTAATTTTATCAATCGTGGGATTTGTATCATCCTGATCAATAC
>NZ_JBQHWS010000244.1:0-2054 GCF_052063845.1 Blautia sp. HCP3S3_D9 | reverse complement strand
CTGCAATCTGGGTGATTGGAAGCATTTCGCATTCCTGTGCAATTTCAATGTCTGATTTGAATCCCATTTCAAATTACCTCCTTTTTACTCCGCTTCTAAGTCGGTTTTTTGCTGCTGTCCGCATCATCTGCCAGCAGCCTCTTTAGCTAAAACAGGTGCCACCTGTCTTATTCAAACTCAATCTAATTTATGCCTGAACACATTTTAAAAATGCTTTCAGGGAACCAATGATCACGTCTCCCATAACTGCCATATCCTCTGCCTGGAAAGAAACAGGGAAGTTATCAGAAAAGAGAATCTGTGAAGACGGCGGGAATTCCTCATCGCCCTCCCAGAGAATCATCTGCACTTTGTATTCCGGGAAAATCTCTACTTCATAAGCAATATCGCCGTGCTTTACAGGTGCAGCTTTGATATGCTCCATGATTGCTTTGAAATCTCCCAGTCGGTTTCCATAGGAAAATGCCAGACGTTTGATACATCTGCCGTCAAACTGTCTTAAATATACCTCTCCCCATGGCATTTCACGGTATGTTTTGAACTTCCCTGAACTTTCGGATTTCACTCCATTCAGGAGAAAACGGATCGTCAGGATTCTTGCATAGATCATATCCTCCAACGGATAAAAACCTTTATCATCCGGAGTATGTGTCACTGTGAAATCCGGCCAGGTGATCTGGTATTCGGTTCCAAGAAAAGTTAAAGTCAGAGTTTTTGTTTCTTCGTCATAAGGAATCGCAAGTCTGGAAGCGATCTCTTTCGGATCTGCTGCTGCATACTCCTGAGTATAGTGCTCCCACGGCATTCTTTCCTTACTGTCTTTTTCATAGTTTAAATCATTTAAGCTAAACGCCATTGTAAGTCTCCACAGACAGGACAGATAAGAAATTACTGTGAACAGTAACGATAAAAGACTTACCTGCCCTGTTATTTTTATTACTTAGCGGTTCTGAATCTCTTCCATTACAGTCGGGAACATACTTGTATCTGTATGAGGAATGAAGCATGCACCTACAAATTCATCCATATAGATCGGTACTGTAGAAAGTTCCATATATGTCATATTTGCAGCAAGTTCATAAGTCTTCTTCTCTGCCGGTGTTGACAGAAGCATCAAATACGCACCTGTCAGAGATGAGTTACCAATGTAGTGGAATTTCTCGATCGGAATATCCGGAAACATACCGATATTGACTGCATTCTGCATATTGATACCACTTCCGATACCACCTGCAACATATACGTCATCGATCATGCTCACATCGAAGTCCAGAGAAGTCAGCATAGTACGGATTGCTGAGAAGATTGCACCTTTGGCACGGATGAAGTTGTCAATGTCAACCTCTGTGATCTCAACGTCTTTAACGGAACCTGCCTCATCCTCGAATGCAAGGATATAGCTTCCCATTCCGTATTTGTCATGTTTGATTCTCTTTCCTTCACGGATAAATTTACCTTTCGGGTTGATAATTCCGCAGATATAAAGTTCACTGATCACATCGATGATACCGGATCCACATAAACCTACTGGTTTAGTTCCCGGATCACCTACGATCTTGTAGGTCGGCTCCATGGTTTCTTTGTCAATGGTACATGCTTCGATTGCTCCGTCTGTAGCACGCATACCGCAACTGATATCACCACCCTCGAAGGCAGGACCTGCGGAACATGCACAGCTCATCATAAAGTCTGAGTTTCCGAATACAAGCTCTCCGTTTGTACCAAGGTCGATAAACAGGGAGAATTCCGGTCTGTTCCAGATCTGGCTGACCAGAGTTCCGGCTGTGATATCGCCGCCTACATAGCTTCCGATATTCGGCGCTATAATAATATGAGCGTCTTTATTGATATCAATTCCCACATCAGAAGCAAACAGGGAATTGGTCTTAAAGAATGCAGGGATATATGGTTCTGTACGCAATGGATCAGAATTAATTCCTGCAAACAGATGATTCATAGTTGTATTAGATGCCACGCACATTCTGTATATGCGGTTTTTCGGGAATTTGGCACTCTTGCACATCTCGCTGATCATCGGATTGATGGTTTCTTTG
>NZ_JBQHWS010000243.1:0-2156 GCF_052063845.1 Blautia sp. HCP3S3_D9 | reverse complement strand
ACACCTTCTTTCGTAAATGTTGCAAATGTTTGTTTTGGCACTTTCATTATACAACACATGGAATCGAGGTGTCTTTCTTTTATGCAAAATCACGAACTTGCTCATTTATAGGAATTAACTGAAAACAGAGAGGATGCAACATCCTCTCCGATAATCTAAGTAAGGAGGACAAACATATGTCACGAATTGGTAGACTTCCGGTTGCTATTCCTGCAGGCGTAGAAGTGACTGTCGCTGAAGGCAACGTAGTAACTGTAAAAGGACCAAAAGGAACACTCGAAAGAGCACTTCCTACAGAAATGGAAATCAAAGTTGAAGATGGTCATGTAGTAGTATCCAGACCAAACGACTTAAAGAAAATGAAATCTCTTCACGGTTTAACAAGAAGCTTAATCCACAACATGGTTGTTGGTGTAAGCGAAGGCTATACAAAAGAGCTTGAAGTTAACGGTGTAGGTTATAAAGCAGCAAAACAGGGAAAGAAGCTCACACTTAGCCTTGGTTACTCTCATCCGGTAGAAATGGAAGATCCAGACGGAATCGAAACCAAAGTAGATGGTAACAAGATTATCGTATCCGGTATCAGCAAAGAAAAAGTCGGCCAGTTTGCAGCTGAGATCAGAGACAAGAGAAGACCTGAGCCATACAAAGGTAAAGGTATCAAATATGTTGATGAAGTTATCAGACGTAAAGTTGGTAAGACTGGTAAGAAATAATTTAGGAGGGTGAGAAAATGGTAAATAAGGCATCTAGAGCGAAAATTCGTGAGAATAAGCATAGAAGATTACGTCATCATTTAAACGGAACTGCAACAACACCTCGTTTAGCAGTATTTCGTTCCAACAAGCATATGTATGCTCAGATCATTGATGACACTGTAGGAAAGACTTTAGTATCTGCTTCTACTCTTCAGAAAGAAGTAAGAGCTGAGTTAGAGAACACTGATGATGTAGCAGCAGCTGCACATTTAGGAACCGTTATTGGTAAGAAAGCTGTTGAAGCTGGCATCGAAAGCGTTGTTTTCGACAGAGGAGGCTATATCTACCACGGTAAAGTTAAAGCACTGGCAGACGCAGCAAGAGAAGCTGGGCTGAAATTCTAATAAGGAGGAGCGAAACACATGAAACGTAATCTTATTGATGCTAGTCAGTTAGAATTAGAAGATAAAGTAGTATCAATCAAGCGTGTTACCAAGGTTGTTAAAGGTGGTCGTAACTTCCGTTTCACAGCTTTAGTTGTTGTAGGTGACGGCAACGGACACGTTGGTGCAGGTTTAGGTAAAGCAGCCGAAATTCCTGAAGCTATCCGCAAAGGAAAAGAGGATGCTATGAAGAAATTAGTAACAGTAGCAAGAGACGAGAATAACTCTATTACACATGACTTCGTTGGAAAATACGGAAGCGCTGAAATGCTTCTGAAGAGAGCTCCGGAAGGTACTGGAGTTATCGCCGGCGGTCCTGCCCGTGCGGTAATCGAGTTAGCTGGTATCAAAAACATCCGTACAAAATGTATGGGATCCAGAAACAAACAGAACGTTGTTCTTGCAACAATCGAAGGCTTAAGACAGTTAAAAACTCCGGAAGAAGTTGCTAGACTTCGCGGAAAATCTGTTGATGAGATTCTGGCTTAAGGAGGAAATACAAAAATGGCAAACACATTAAAAGTTACATTAGTAAAATCTCCTATTGGTGCAGTTCCGAAGCACAAAAAAACTGTTGTAGCTATGGGTCTTACAAAAATGCACAAAACAGTTGAAATGCCGGATAACGCAGCAACAAGAGGAATGATTCAGCAGGTACAGCACCTGGTAAAGGTTGAAGAAGCTTAATTGCGATTTAACCAGAGAGAACTCTGATATGGATCTGATATGAGCCTGCCATTCACAGGAGTGGCGGGAACATACAGAAACATATTGGAAACAATACGATCTGAACAGATAGATTTGAAATAATAATAAGGAGGTGCCAACATGGAATTATCAAACTTAAGACCAGCAGAAGGTTCTAAGCACAGCGATAACTTCAGAAGAGGCCGTGGACATGGTTCTGGAAACGGTAAAACAGCCGGTAAAGGACACAAAGGACAGTTAGCTCGTTCCGGTCACAAGAAACCGGGATTCGAAGGTGGTCAGATGCCTTTATACAGACGTCTGCCTA
>NZ_JBQHWS010000242.1:0-2270 GCF_052063845.1 Blautia sp. HCP3S3_D9 | reverse complement strand
TAAAATTAAGGTGATCAAAGTCTCAAAAATACACAACAAAGGAGCCCTTTATGAGTATTGTAAACACCTTAGCTTTAAAAAGCAATAGACAGATTAAAATTAATTTCGATGTTTTTGTTATACCCTTAAGACTAACTAAGGGTATAGATTATCTAAATACCATTGGTGTGTGAACAGTAACAAAAAGTTTCAAAATAAATCAAAAAATATTTGTGAAGTCTACCAGTCAAAGTCTTTTCGTTGTATAATGTCTTTGTCGTACAGGGTCACTTTCCTTTGTAATGTTTTGGAGCAAACTCATTATACATCAGAAAGCCCTGTACGATATTTTTTTATGAAAAAGTTGTAAAGTGGTGTAAAGATTAATGATCTTTGTATTGGCACCGAAAATTTATTTATTTCTCCGCGGCTTTTCTTCCAGGATGGGAGAGTGCCGCGGAGAATTTTTTGCGAAGAAAGAATTGCTATAGCTTTTGTAATTCCGGGAAAACCTTTATCTAAGAAAAAAATACAATATTAACATGAATATCATGAATATAATATTGGAGGCTGTGAATATTCCAAAATACTTCCCTCTCAGATTCCTGTTTTCTTTTGCAATATATTTGAAACTTATCAGGCTTGCCATGGATGCAATCAGAGTGCCGAGACCTCCAATATTGGTTCCGACAATTAAAGCCCGGTAATTATCTGTAAAGCCGGATAAAAGAAGCGCAGCGGGAACATTGCTCATAATCTGACTGGCAAGAACAGCAGTAAGTGTTTCCCTTCCTGCCATGATTCTTTCCAGAAAACTGCTGAATTGCGGAATCCTTCCAAGGTTGCCGATAAAAATAAATAATGCGATAAAGGTGGCAAGCAGGGAGTAATCCACCCTGCTTATATTTTCCCTGTTTCTTAGCAGCATATATATAAGAACCAATACAAGAGGAATCTGGTATGGAATGATACGTGCAACAGTGAGCAGGCAGATTGTAAATAAGATCAGGTAAGCGGCCAGGTATTCCATGTTAAGTTCTTTTCTGTCAGAGAATCCCAAAAGAGTTTTATCTTTTTCGGAACCGCACACGTGAGGTGCTTTGGCAGCGACTACCTGTATCCATATCAGAAGAAGGATAAGTGCTGTGGCGGAATAGGGAAGCATCAGGGTTATTAATTCTGCCGCGGACATCCCTGCTCTGGCATATAGATAAAGGTTCTGCGGATTTCCGATTGGTGTGAGCATGCTTCCGAGATTAGCAGCGATTGTCTGCATGGCTACTATTTTAAGAAGCCAGTAATTGCCCAGTTCCTTTGGCAGTTTATGCACAATGATCAGTGCAAGAGGAACAAAAGTAATCAATGCCACATCATTGGTGATCACCATTGACAGGAAGAAACATAAGAGTACCAACAGCCTGATCACACCCACAGTTCCCGATGTTCCCATCAGCAATTTTTTGGCAAGTATATCAAAAACACCAACAGCCTTCAAACCAGCTACAATTGCCATCAAACAGAAGAGGAGCCCGAGAGTCCTGAAATCGATATAAGTAAAATAAGCCTTATCCGGTCTGACCCAGAACATAGAAAGAAGCGCCAGGATCACTGCAATTGACAAAACGGTTTCTTTCCTGAAAAAACATATAATTTTTGTAACATAATATTTCCTTTCCGGTCTGATACGACCGCGTATAAGTATATCACAGAAACATCCAGAAAAAAAGAATATCATTTTGTATTGTGGATTGTGTTTGCGATTACCGCCTCATTCCTGTATAATAAAAATGTTATCAATGGCGACATCATTTCAAAAGTTCAGAATATGAAAGGAAAACGTTTTGGGAGAACTATACAGAAAATATCAGGGAAAAACAATAAAAGATGACTATGGGAAAAATTCCAAGGAATTTATATATTTTGCAAATGACATGAAAAAGAGCATGAAAATTAATGCCGCAAAATATGGATTAAGGCTTATTACCTTTGAGACGGGGCATTACGATATGTGCGGATATTTTAAGGACAACGAAACAAAAAAAGTATGCATATTTTTCATTCCATGAATGCAGGAACCACCCCATAGATTTCGACATGATGAACGCTAAGGGATTTCTCGTCCGTTCTGCAAAAGGATTGAACGATTGCACTGGAGGATACAACAACTTTACGGACTTGAAGGGATTTTTCCAATTTTCTCTATTTTTTTCATAATGATTACCACTTTACAACTTTTTCATAAAAAAATATCGTACAGGACTTTCTGATGTATAATGAATTTGACCCAAAAC
>NZ_JBQHWS010000241.1:0-2302 GCF_052063845.1 Blautia sp. HCP3S3_D9 | reverse complement strand
CAATGAAAAATACTAACCGATGGAACGCCGTGTGCGGTGAAAGTCGCATGCACGGTGTGGAGTGGGGGAAAAGCCCGAGATGATATCAGAGGCTTACCTATCACTATAAAATTCTGACTTTATCCTGATGTTAAACCAGGCATCCGGTGACAGGCAGATTCTTGCAAAGCAGCTGAACATTTCACCACATCAGCTCTCTTATGTTACCAACAGTGGAGAAGGCGAGGGACTGGTCTTTTATGGCAGTACCATTATCCCGTTTAAGGATAAATTTGATAATTCTCTGATGCTGTATGCGTTGATGACTTCTAAGCCGGATGAGGTGGAGAAGCGTAAAAAACTTGGTATCGGAGAAAGAGACGATTAAAAATATAAAAAACAAAATAGAACAAAAGCAGGGGATGAGCCGGGAAAAGATTTCCGGCCTTTTTTCTGCCCAAAAATGAAATGGAGGATCACTACATGAGAGATTATACGAATTTTGAGAGATGCAATGGGGAACCTTGCTGTGTATTTGCAGAGAGAATCTGTGCAGACAATTATAAAGAACTTTTAGAAAAAGGAAAGGACAGTAACGGGGAGGAGGTGTTTGGCGAGATGTTAGATGATCTGCTGTATTTAGCGGAACTGATTGACTTTATGGGGATTACTTCCTGCTTGGCTGCAAGAAGAACATTGAGTGAAAGACTTACAGATAAGCTGACAGATTCCATTGCAGGACTGGCAGATGAGGTACTGGAAAAATGGGAGAGCTATCAGGATAAAGCAGAATAACAGGTAAACAGTAAAGGGGATGGTGAGATTTGCAGGAGCATGAGTATAAGGCGAGAGATAAAACCGTCCAGAAGATGAGCCGTGATGGTCTTAGAGAAGAGAACCTTCGGAATAAAGAAGAAAAAAGGATCACTGGACGAGATATGGATACAGAGGTTTCCCGTAGTGAAAAAAAGGATGAACTGGATTTCAGTAAGAGAAGGCGTGAGCATATCAATGAAAAAAGGGAAACAGAACATCCGGAGCAAAGTTCCAAAAAAACCAGATATAGTAGAGAATCTGTACTGGATGAGGAGTCAGAACAAGATATAGATGGAGAACTGGATGGGGAACAAGTAGCCGATGAAAGCACAGCTGCAACGAAATCCGCATTTCGCAGTGAGAGCATCCGTGGACAGCCAAGGGGAGAACGGGCTTATCTGGAAACGGTTGCAGACAGCCGGGATCTCCGTAAGAAAAAGATGGTCAGAGATTATGCGTCAAAAGAAAGACGGAAGGAAAAGGAGGCTTCCGAAGAATGCAAGACGGCAAAGAGAGAAGCTGCCCGGTACAGGGAAACTTCAGAAGTGGCAGAAGAGTCTCTGGATGGATTTTCGGAGGAGATCAAAGGCAAATCGAAGCGGGAACGTGTGCTGAAAGAACAGCGGAAAAAGAGTTCCAGATTATCGTTTGGCGATGAAAGTGATGGCATGATACATGGAGCCGGTATCGGTATCCGAAGTTCTGCATCTGCCGTGAAAGACGCTGCGGCTACGGCGGCTCATTGGAAAACCCATGAGGCAGAAGATGATAATGCTGCGGTAGAAGGGGCACACCGGGCAGAGCTTGCAGGAGAAAGCCTTGCAAGAAAATCCATTTATACAAGGGAACGCTTAAAGCAAAGGAGGGAACAGTCAAAAAGACTGAAAGAAAGCGTTCTTGATGAAGCAGAAAAAAGCAGGCTGATGTTTGAATCTGTTTATGGAAATGAAGCAAAAAAGATGGTGAAGAAGGAAGCGGAGCAGAAAAGAAAATCTGCATTGCAAAAGCTGTTCCAGAAGAAACGTTATCAGAAACAGTATCAGGCAGCAAAGCAGAGCAAAAAGGCAAAGGATGCGGCGATTACTTCAGCGCAGAAAGTTACAGAGAAAGCAAAAGATGCAGTCAAAATGATTGCGGCACAAAACCGTGGGATTTTTGCTACAGTTGCTATCTTTGGATTGATCTTTGTATTGATTGCAGCAAGTTTTACCAGCTGCAGTGCATCCCTGCAGGGAGCTTCGTCTGCCATTATTTCCACCAGTTATTCCAGTACAGATGAGGACATTTATGCCGCTGAAAATGCATACCGGGCATTAGAAGAAGCCTTAAATACGCAGATCAATCAGATGGAATCCACGCACCCGGATTACGATGAATACCGGTACCAGATTGATGAGATCGGACATAATCCATATCAGCTGATCTCTTATCTGACAGTTAAATACGGTGGTTTTACTTATGATGAAGTGGCAGAGGAGATAGAGTCCATTTTCCGTCAGCAGTATGG
>NZ_JBQHWS010000240.1:0-2320 GCF_052063845.1 Blautia sp. HCP3S3_D9 | reverse complement strand
AAATCATAGATCGGTACCTGCCGTGGTCGCCAGAGCTACCAGATACCTGCAGGCTTAAAATACGAAATAAAAAGTGCTTCAAATGAATCTGTAGTGAGTATAACAAAAAAAATTCTGTTATGCACTACGCCTTCTTTTGAAGCACTTACAGTCAAATTGGTTCCAGAGGGCGGGCCTCGGCCCTATAACCGCCATATCCCCGATAAGAATATTAAAGAGCTGCGGCAATTCATCCAGCGATGTTTTCCGGAGAAAATGGCCCACTTTCGTAATATATTGATCGGGATTTTCCAACATATGCGTTGGCATATCATGGGGCGTATCAATCCGCATAGTGCGGAATTTCAAAATTTGAAAATGTTTTTTATGTATTCCTACTCGCTTCTGCTTAAAAAATACCGGTCCGGGCGAGTCTATTTTAATCGCAATAATAAGTATAATATACAGCCATGAGAGACAAATGATCCCACATAGCGACATGATAATTGCTATAATTCGTTTAATTTTATTTCTGTACATGGCATATGTGTTCCTTCCCATTAACAGTAGATTTCTATATTAAAATATCAAATTATTGGATATAAGTTAAAATCATCTTTAATTTTTTTCCCTTTATATTTATACTGTAGCAAATTTAATGACTTAATAAAAATGCCAAAGTGGAGTCTATCATTATTATTCACTTTTCTCCCTCCCCAATTAGATACTTGTGAAGCATTTTCTCCTGTATTTCTGTTATATATAACTGCCCTCCATTTTATTTCCTTAAATGGTCTTCCTATTTGCTTGTATTTATCTGCTAGAACATGGTGATCCCATCGAATGGGGTATCTTTTATTTAAAATTGATGCAACGTCTTTTGACATTGCGAGCGATGAATCAAATGGCATAGTTTCTGGACAATCATCTAAAAACAAGCGCAAACAATTACAACTTCCGCAAAATTTATATATGTCGTTATATCTAACCAAACATTTCTTTTCATCACCATAGTTAACAAATCCATTTTTAATATAAAACCCATTCTCATTTGGATATTGTTCTATAAATCCAACTAAATCCCTATGTATTAAATCATCATCATCAACAGGCATAACATAAATTCCTGTTTCTGGATTTTGAGATTCAAGTAAATATTCTCTAACACGAACACAAATTCTTAATAATTTCCAATATTTATTTCTTGCAATTTCTAACCACGTCTTTGGTTTTTCTAATTTACACTCGATAAACTCAACTCTATCATCATAATAGTTTTTATTCAGGAACTCTGGTCTATCATCTCCGCATAATATAATTTTAAAATTTTTGTTATTATTTTGATAAATGGAATCTACTGTTCTTCGAGTTCGCATGCAACAATTGTTCCAGTTTTTCGCCATACATTTTGCTCTTAAAGGAATTGCAAATATTACCACTTTCTCATCCACCTTCTAACTTTTTATTCTTTCAATATAAGATATTATAGTTTCCAATTGATTTAACATGCATTCCTTATCCATGTAGAATTTGAATAATCCTTTTTATAAAAGCTAACCCAGATCTTTGATTTGTATTCTGTAATGAAGATGATGCCCTAATTTCTTCCTGGTTGATTATTTCTGTAATTTTTCCTTTTGCATCAAATCCATTCTGCACAATTTCATTTAACACTTTGTCCCTACTCGGCTGTGAAGAAGAAGATTTTAACAAAGAAGTATTCATCATAGTGGCTTGAGCCAGTGTTACCTGATTGTATCGTAAGTTATCAGCGGCACTTTTTAATAGCTTTTCCCCATTATCTGAATGCGTCAATACTAATGAGGTTCCTTTGTTATCATCCATGTCAGGAATAATATCCCATATTCCCCAGAAATCACCTAACGTAATATCTGCGACACGATTATATCCTTTAAAATGACAGTCGCTACATGATCTTCGTAAAATATAATTCTTCACAAAAAGATTCATAAATAAATCCTCATTATTTCGACAAAGATAACGTTTTCTCCCAGGATATGCAAATTCAACTTTATATGAATAATGACTCCATCCGCTTTCTTTATTACGCAAGTTTATATATTCAGGTGCATTACTGTTATCATCAATTCGTGCTCGAAATTCTACATATTTCCTCCAAACTAATGGTGACGGGACTCCATGACATACAAAATCAATACAGAATAAATTATTATAATCTCTCTTCAAAAAAGCTTTTAATCCACCAATTTGACATGGTGTCCCTGAAAAAAGCACCTGTCTATCGGTATCCAGTCGCATCTTTATTGTTTGAAAGATCGTTGACAAATCACTTTGTGAATATTTAGCTCCACGCAATTTC
>NZ_JBQHWS010000239.1:0-2337 GCF_052063845.1 Blautia sp. HCP3S3_D9 | reverse complement strand
TGTTAGCGTCGGGAGAAATTAGCCATTTATTGTCGGGAGAAAATGACCAATCTCAGTCGGACAGAAATAACCAATGCATCAGTTTTTCCTTTCTTTAATGTTGTGCTTTAGGTAGTGCTGATGGAGCACCGGCTGATAATGCTATCGTTTCGCAGTTTTTTCCACGGTAACTGTTTCCTTTAATCATGAATACTGTGGCATCGTCAAATATACGGTCAAGGGCACATAACAGGGAGGAATCTTCGTTGAAGAATTCTCCCCATTTATCCGGTCCTTTATTGCTTGTAAATATCATAGTGTTTGGCCCTTCCTTATTGTATCTTCGGTCAATGACATCAAAAAACATTCGGGTGTTTTCTTTGTCAAAAACGCATCTGCCTATCTCATCAATGATCAGACAAGATGGTTTTACCAGGCCATTTATGGTACTACTTTCCCGGCCATACTTCCGGGCATCGGTCAAGCGTTGGTTTAATTCAGTTGCTTTTAAGAAATATGCTTTCAGACCATTCTGGCAGCATTTGCGCCCATATGCCATCGCAAGATGTGTTTTTCCAACTCCCTGCGGGCCAATGAACGCAAGATTTTTATGTGCGTAGAGAGTCGAAAGGGATGGCAGATTGCGCAGGGCATCTGTTTGTTTTCCATGAAGCTGACCGAAATCAAAATTTTCAAAAGTTTTTGGCTCTTTTAATGGAAGGCGGCTCAATCGGAGCAATGTTGAAACAATGTTTTCTTTCTTCTTTTGCTGTAGATAAGTAAACATTTCAGCAACTATCCGTATATTTTCTTCACTATATTCATGGTCGACTGCGAGCTGTGCCATTTCCTGTGCATTCAGGTCAAGATTTAAATAATCAGCAGCATCCTGGATCTGTTCAAAAAACGATTTATTCATCCCACAGTCCCTCCTCAAAGTTAAATTTACTAAAACCGGAATCATACGGAGGCGGATTAAGCTGTTGGATTTGTACCTTTACCGGTGCAGTAGGCCTTTCTTCCGGTTGTTCTGTAACATACTGTTCTTTGCAGAAGCTGTCCCGGCGACTCCATGTAACATCATGTGATGTGAGCACTTTTGTCATTTTTGAGTCGTATATGTAGAGTATGTACCCATCTCTTTTTACACGGCAGGTCTTTTCTGTGTACCAGTAAGGAACTCCAAAGCGGCGTCCTTCATAGTGAACGAAACCATCAAAGGAAATCTTACGTTCCGGACACAGATAATACGATAATTCAATCGACTCCTCAAGTACAGAGGCGTTTTTCATACAAAACATTGTATGTTTATCATTCGGAATGCAGTCTACTGCGCGGTGATAAATACTGTTCTGAGTATTGCACCAACGGATTGCTTCATAATTTAGATCCGTGATTTCGCTGAAGACACGTCCCGGCAGGAAATTATCTTTTACGAACCGTACCAGACGTTCGACCGAGCCCTTTGTAAATGGGTGTCTTGGCTTGCAAAGTTTTGTTTCAAAGCCAAGATTCCCCATAAACAGTTCATAATCTTTCTGCCAGATCGGATGTCCCTGTTCATCACGTCGGATTACAACGCTTTTCATGTTATCTGTCAGGACATGCTCAGGGATTCCCATATATAAAAATGCATGGATCATTCCAATAAACAGGTTCTCCTGTTTAGCATTTGGGAAAAACTCAATATATCGCTGTCCGCAGCAATGGCAGATCATGGCAAAACAGGCAACTTTATAAGTGCTACCGGAGGCATTCTCCACTTCTACGAATCCCCAGTCCATCTGGTAGGATTCTCCTGGTGCAGTATGGTAACGCTGACCACGACTGCCTTGAGAGGCTACAAGCTGCCTTTTAGGTGGGACAAGTTCCTTATGGTTGGAAATATACTCTTTAACGATGGTTAAGCCACCCTGGAAACCATTCTCTTTTAATCTGTCATAGCAGACAGCAGAGTTGGTAATTCCTTTTCGGAGTAGTTCATCAATAATACCTGAGAACCCTGTCAGAAGAGTGTGTTCAGCTTTCCGGCCGGTGAGTGCATGTGGAAGGTCAATAAAGCCAGATTTTTTAATTCTTCGCAGTTTGGCTCGTGAAATCCCTGTCCTACGTTCTAACTCCGCAAGGTTAACTTTATCAGGATTGAATTTTCCTCCCTTTTCCCTCTTCATTTCATCGAGGGCATGTGCTATTATTTCAGTTAAGTCATTGTGTTTTTCTCCCATTGTGATTTCTACTGATGCATTGGCATACATCATTTTAGAACACGAAAAGGAAAATACAATGGCTTTTTCTATCCGACTAAAAATGGTTAATTCTAAGCGACTCTGGGTGGTCGATTCCGCCCGACCCTAACAA
>NZ_JBQHWS010000238.1:0-2408 GCF_052063845.1 Blautia sp. HCP3S3_D9 | reverse complement strand
GACCTGTGTATACAAACTGCTATTTCCTTAAGAATAAAGAAACCGGAGAAGTGATCGTCATAGATCCTGCAGACTGTCCGGAGAAGATTGAACTGAAAGTTTCCCAGATGGATGCGAAACCGGTGGCAATCCTGCTTACACATGGACATTTTGATCATATCATGGCAGCACAGGCAGTAAAGGATAAGTATAATATTCCGATTTACGCCTGTCGTCAGGAAGAAGAGATGCTTCGCGAGCCGTCTGTCAATATGACAGCTCATTATGGCAGAAACTGCTCTATCGTGCCGGATGTATTTCTGGAGGATTTGGATGTGATCAAACTGGCAGGTTTTTCTATTCAGATGATCCATACACCGGGACATACAAAGGGAAGCTGTTGTTACTATCTGAAGGATGAGGATGTTCTGTTTAGTGGTGATACAGTATTCTATGGTTCGGTAGGCAGAACAGATTTCCCGGGCGGAAGTACAGCAGATATTGTGCGAAGCCTGCATAAACTGGTAGATTCACTCCCTGAGGAAACGGAAGTTTTCCCGGGACATGATGCATCTACCACCATTGGTTACGAAAAGAGGTATAATCCATTTGTATAAAATAGGCATTCTGTTTGAGAACAGAGAATTTGAACATGATGTTTATGAATTGATCAAAGCGTTTTACCCCGAAGCGGAGATCCATACTCTTTATGAAGATGATGAAGCAGAGTATGACCTCCGCTTCCGTGTGGAACGGGAAAATGACAATTATATCATAAAATACGAAAGAGCAGAGAATCTGCCGAACCAGGAAACAGAGAAAAAAGGAGCAATTACTGCAGAAGTTATCACAGATGAGACAACAGGTGAGAACGCAGAATGCGGAATAAAAGATGCTCATGCTCTGAGAAAAGAGAATAAAGATTCCATCAAATATGCACTGTATCAGCTTCTGGTAAAGCTTACAGGCAAAACCCTTCCGTGGGGAAATCTGACAGGAATCCGTCCTGCCAAGCTGGCGATGGGAATGATTGAATCAGGAATGAAGAATACGGAAGTAGCGCAGGAGATGCGTGAGAAATATCTGGTAAGTCCGCAGAAAACAGCGCTTGCCATTACTATTGCAAACAGAGAAAGAGAGATTCTCAAGGACATTGATTATGAGAATGGATATAGTCTTTATATTGGAATCCCATTCTGTCCAAGTATTTGTCTGTACTGTTCTTTCAGTTCTTATCCACTGAAAGTATGGGAGAAGAGAACAGATGAGTATGTGGAAGCTCTCTGCAAAGAAGTAAGAGAAACAGCTCTTATGATGAAGGGCAGAAAGCTGGATACTATTTATATTGGCGGCGGTACACCGACTACACTGCTTCCGCATCAGATCCGTAAGCTGCTGAATACAGTAGGAGAGACTTTCGGATTTGAGGGACTTGCTGAATTTACTGTAGAGGCTGGAAGACCGGACAGCATCACACGCGAGAAACTGGAAGCAATCCGTGAATATCCGGTAACAAGAATTTCTGTAAATCCACAGACCATGAATCAGGAAACACTGGAGATCATCGGACGTAAGCATACCGTAGATCAGACAAAAGAAGCCTTCCATCTGGCAAGAGAGCTGGGATTTGATAACATTAATATGGATCTGATCGTAGGTCTTCCGGGTGAAGATATCCATATGGTAGAGCGTACTCTTGAGCAGATTCGTGAACTGGCTCCGGACAGCATTACCGTACATTCTCTGGCAGTGAAACGTGCTGCGAGACTTAACATTTTCAAAGAAAAATATCAGGAAATGTCTTTTGAGAATAATCGGGAGATCATGGATCTGACTATGAAAACCGCATATGAGATGGGAATGGGTCCTTATTATCTGTACAGACAGAAGAATATGAAGGGAAATTTTGAAAATGTTGGCTATGCAAAGGTTGACAAAGCCGGAATTTACAATATACTGATTATGGAGGAGAAACAGCCGATCATTGCACTGGGTGCAGGCGGTTCTTCCAAGCTGGTCTTTGACCATGGCAAGAGGATCGAACGTGTGGAGAATGTAAAGGATGTTTCCAATTATATTTCCCGCATTGATGAGATGATCGAGAGAAAACGGAAAGCAATAGCTATCTGGCTGTAAGATGTGGAGGTAACATTTTGGATACAGTACAAAAGACAGCAGCAGGCTCACAGGAGAGAATCCTGGAGTTTGACCTTGCTTCTGAACTGCATCATGGAATGCTGGTAAGTAATCTGGCCTACGCAGTTGCAGAGGAGCTGGGACTGCCCCATGAACAGTGCTATGAGCTTGCGATAGCAGGAATGCTCCATGACATAGGAAAGCTGAAGCTGACAAGTTATATTAACGGAAAGGAGCAGGATCCTCTGGTAATTGAGGAACTGAAGTATGTCCGCATGCATTCTACCTTGGGA
>NZ_JBQHWS010000237.1:0-2410 GCF_052063845.1 Blautia sp. HCP3S3_D9 | reverse complement strand
GTTCAGGATACTCATGAGATGACCGATCACTCTGTTCGAAAAAGATTTGCATAAATTTAATTTCTTAAACTGGTTGTATAAGAATGTAGAATGATGTATAGTATTTGCGAGAGACACCTTCTTTCGTAAATGTTGCAATGTTTGTTTCGTCACTTTCATTATACAACACGAACGATTTAAGGTGTCTTTCTTTTTATGCAAAATCACGAACTTGCTCATTTATAGTTTCCATAATACAGAAGATACAAAACAATGAGAGGAAAACAGCAATGAAAAAAAATTTTGAGTTTATAGGGGAACAGTTAAAGAAACTGACAGCAATTCCAAGCCCGTCCGGTTATACGGAAAAAGCTGCAGAATATCTGATGGAAACACTGAGAGAAATGGGATATGAACCGGAACTTTCCAACAAAGGAAATGTACTGGTAAATATCGGCGGTGAAGGAAATCCACTGATTCTGGCATCTCATGTTGATACGCTGGGGGCAATGGTGCGCTCCATAAAAGATAATGGGCGTCTTCGGCCGACAACTCTGGGCGGTCACCAGTGGAGAACTGCAGACGGAGAGAACTGTACGGTTCATACGAGAGATGGCAGAGTTTATACAGGAGTTGTGCTGAATACAGAACCATCTTCTCATGTGGCAGATGAGAAAGTGGAACAGAAAGAAGAGAATATGGAAATTCTGCTGGATGAGAATGTCGATTCCAGAGATGATGTCAAAGCACTGGGTATTCAGGTAGGAGACATCATTGCCATGGATCCCCGAACTGTGATCACAGAAAGCGGATATATTAAGAGTCGCTTTCTGGATGATAAACTTTCTGCGGCAATTTTGCTGGGACTGGCGAAGGCGGTGAAAGACGAGGGTCTTATATTGAACCGTAAGGTGTCACTGCTTTTTACAGTATATGAGGAAGTTGGGCATGGCGGAAGCTACGTACCGGCAGACACAGAGGAAATGATCTCCGTAGATATGGGATGTGTGGGGGCTGATCTTGGCTGCACAGAGCGCATGGTTTCTATCTGTGCCAAAGATTCCGGCGGCCCATACAATTATAACCTGGTCACTGCGCTGGTTAATACTGCGAAGGTGCATGATCTGGACTTTGCGATTGATGTTTATCCGCATTATGGTTCTGATGTGGAGGCAACTCTCCGCGCCGGATATGATATCAGGCATGGTTTGATTGGACCGGGAGTTTATGCATCTCATAATTATGAGAGATCTCATATGGATGGAGTGAAGAATACGTATGAGCTTGTGAAGGCGTATGTGACGGAACAGTAGAGGAAAATAGAAATGTGATAAAAAGTGTTAAAAGAGGCTGTCGCACTAGAAATTTTATTTGTTAAAGCGACAGCCCCTCCTACGCGATTTGGCTGAAATATTGAATTTTCAAGGTTCAACACACCTTTTGCTGTGGGAAGTTTTAGTAAAAAAATAAAAATTTACAGCTTTACATCTATACCCTCTTATGTTTACTGGATGAAGGCATAAAAACTATCGAACTTGGAACTTTTCAGGTGTGTTTTTTGTTTATCACAGCCTCTAATAGCTATTCATCAGTGCAAAAGATTTTTTTACATCAGAATAATGTGTGCGACCAACGGGAATGATTTTACCATCCGGAAAAGATACGGAATATTGATGAATGGAGCTGACCAGTCTGAGGTTTACGGCATAACTTCTATGGCAAACAACAAAATAAGGAGGAAGTCTCTTGAGGAGCATGTCGATCTTTTCGGATATTTTGAATTCATCAGTGCGCGTCACAATCGTGGTCTCACGTAGATTTCTTTCCATGTAGAGGATATCATTCTGAGGAATTTTGTGCTGCTTTTTGCGGATGTTAAAATACAGATAATTGTCACTGGAGGCCTGGGTAATATTTTTCAGTGAGGCTTCCAATGCCCTGCCAAGCAATTCTGGCAGGCGTTCTTTATTCAGAAAATAAACGTGCTGTGTGTCATATACATCAGAGGCAAATTCCAGATACTGGCTGATATAAATGATCTGACAGCCAGGATTCAGAAAATTTACTTTATGTACAAGATCAATTCCAGTAGAGGATTCATCACCCAACATAATGTCCATACAAATAATATCATAAGGACAGCTTCCGTTCTGTAGCATATTCTCAAACGCAGCCTTGCCATCAAAAGTATCTATAGAAAAATAAGAAATGTTTTTTTCTATATTTTTCTTCAGTTCTTCTTTAATTATATTAAGCTGAACAGCGTTGTCATCACAGATTGCGATTCTTATCATGCATGTCTCTCCTTAAAATAAAAATTCTCAAACTTCCCACATTAAAAATAAGCTTAGCACCTTGAAAAATCAATGTTTTAACCCACAAAATAACAATCAGGCGGCACTTTGTCCGTATTCCAATGCTTCCTGCATGT
>NZ_JBQHWS010000236.1:0-2495 GCF_052063845.1 Blautia sp. HCP3S3_D9 | reverse complement strand
ATCGGTAAGCTGAATGTACAGTTGGAATAGCAACTATTAACGAACCTTGACAGCCTAATAACTGCTTAGAACTTTGCCACGGGGATTTTATACCCTTTTGACAGGTTAATTAAGTGATGTTATAGCTGCATGGATCAATTTTTAGATTCATGGTGCAGTTATCAGTTCAGATACTGTTCCGTGAATAATTCAGGTATAATTTTTTTATTTTCCAATTATATTCCGCATGTTTTTTATATTTTAGTCAGAAACCTTAAAAATTTTACGTTCTTATTTATGTTCTAACCACTTACTGTTCACTATGTTCTCAGTAATTCAAAGCATGTTTTGTCAGCTCATAATTATTCTACAGGAGCTGTAACACCATCTACCAGGTTATCAAGTGCTTCCTGAATTGCATTGTCATCATCTGCGGATAATGTTCCCTGTGCAACCAGTTCACCAAATGTCTGAGCCGAATCCCAGTATTTTCCGCCAACTTTCTGAGCCTGAGCATATTCAGACTGAGCTGAGAGTGCTGCAAGAGCTACATTTTCCTGAACAGAATCAGAAGCTGCTACATTCTTATTGGAAGGACCACTTTCTCTCTGGTCAAAGAACATCTGCTGGGATTCTTCGTTTGTAAAGTACTCAGCAAGAAGAACTGCCCATCCGGAATTCTCGGAATATCCGTTTACACCAACATATTTGTAACCGGCAACAGATCCCTGCTGAACCTGTTTGTCACCAACTGTAAATGTAGGAAGCTTTGTTGCTGCATATCCGTCACCAAATACATCCTGTGCTGTGATCGCATCCCATGTACCGGAAACGCATGCTACCAGATTACCGGATGCAAGTGTCATACCGACTTTCTTTCCGGCCTTATCAGCCGCTTCAAGAAGGCTGTCCCAGCTTGCTGCATCAATAGCACCTTCAACGTTTGCTGCTTTTACATCATCAAGTGTTGTATCTGCAAGCTGAAGTGCTTCCGCATAATCATCAAGTTTCAGAAGTGCTCCTGCTTTTACAAGATCTGTGAGCTGATCATCTGCGAATGCATATACATCTGCACCAGCCTCTACGTCTGTCAGAATAGTATCTTTTGCAGTAGACTCAGATTCTACGCCAATCTGAATATCAAATTTCTGATCTGCATACTTCTCCTGGAATTTATCTGTCAGTTCTTTTAATAAATCCTGGTCTTCTTCAGCTCCCCATACAGTCAGTTTAATTGTCTCATCCTCTGCTGCGCTTACACATACTGTGCAGGAAAGTGCCATAGCTGCTGCCTGCAACGGAACCTCCCATGATACAATATAAAAAGTTCCCTGTTTATTGTTTTCCAATAATACAGAGAACTCTTACGCTCATTTCTAAGTTTTTAACCAAATCAAGTAAGTCCCCTGCTTCAATTGTGAAAAGCAATAAGCAGTGGGTGGGGACTTGCTCATAAAATCTACTTCATTTATCCGCGTGACTTACGCCTCAATTTATTATCAGCAGATGTTCCTTTCTACTGCGTCGATTCACGCAGCACTACCTGATAATTTAATGGCAGTATATCTTCTTCCGGATTCTCTCCAAGAATCTTAAGCAACTTGATACAGGCTATCTTCCCAAGTCTTATTGTATCAAACCGAATACTGGTGATCGGTGGATTATTATATTCCAGATTTTTGCTGTCATACATACTTGCAACTTTTATATCCGCCGGAATCTGTATTTTCTTTTCCCGCAGACTGCTCAGACACATACTGCAGATCACATCATCCATACAGACAATTCCATCTGCCCCTTCCTCGATCAGCTGATTCACCGCCTCAGATACCGCTACCTGATTATCCGCATCCATAAAAATCAGGTGCTCATTTACAGGAACTCCCATCTCCTTATGAGCTTCCAGAAATCCCTGATATCTGCTTTCGGTTACATCGTAAGATTGATTTCCTCCAAGCAGTGCCATTATCTTTTACGCAACCGATTGCCCATCTTGCTTAGATTTAGCATAGCAAATTCCAGTTTCTATGACAAGCCCCAATTTGACCGAAGCTTTACTCATACTTCCATTATATGATGTTAGGGTCAAAAAGTATTTTGCCCCTAACTTGATATCTACGAATTGCTCCGCTGCTTCGCTGCTCCTGCAATTCTCATTATTTTATTTTGATTCTCAAAATAGGTGCTTGATTTTTTGAATATTTGTGGTATAGTATTCGTATACTTAATATATAGTTTTAATTACTACTTGATATTGTTTTTATTTATATTTGCATGTTAAAACCGAATTTCTGTTAAATTTTCTCAGAACTCCGGCAGGTCAGACAGATATTCACAATCTACATTGTTATCTGATCATAATCTCATTAACATACACCCAAATGAATGGAGGCGTTTACTATGAAACTATAAATGAGCAAGTTCGTGATTTTGCATAAAAGAAAGACACCTCGATTCCATGTGTTGTATAATGAAAGTGCCAAAACAAACATTTGCAACATTTACGAAAGAAGGTG
>NZ_JBQHWS010000235.1:0-2537 GCF_052063845.1 Blautia sp. HCP3S3_D9 | reverse complement strand
GGATCTATATCATGCTGGAATATAAGCTGAAAAGATATGGGATCCGTTTCATAAAACAGGAAGAAAGTTATACCAGCCAGTGCAGCCCACTGTCACCGGAAGTGGGGAAAAAACAGTAGTGGTGCCATGGATGCACCCTGAAAAAAGGCGGTATCCCGCCTTAATTCAGATGCTCTGGTAACTCAGTTACCGAGTAATTCACTTGCTTCAAAGACTTCGGCGCTCTCTCAACCGAAGTCTTTTTTACAATTTACATATCCAATTTTTCAATAATACACTCATGCTCTTTCGTTTTCGTGTCATAATTAATTCCAACCATTAACAAATTTCCACAGTAAGCCTTCAATGTCTGCGGATAATTGCGTTCTTTTATCTGTTGAATGGCACTGTCGGCACTTTTGTCCCATTTCAATTCAATGATCATAGCTGGCTTATCCAGATGCTCTTTTCGTGGAAGGTATACAATGTCTGCAAAACCCTTTCCAGACGGCAGTTCCCTTATTTCTGTATAATAAGCTCGGGCGCTGTAATACGCAAGCGAAATTACACAAGCCAACGCATTCTCATCATTATACTTTAAAATAGAAGTTTCAAAATGTGCTTCCTGTATTTTCTCAGCAACTACTGTATTATCTAGTTTCCATGTTGCCCGAAGTAATTCTTCAGAATTTCTTATTGCTGTAACTACTTCCTGCCATCCGGCATCCCGTATGGAAGTAATAAATTCTGTTGTGATCTCACTGTTTGGAATAAATGCTTCCTTTCTGGAAAAATCATATCCGAGATATCCCAGATGGATAAACAGCGTTAATACATCATCAGCGCTTGAAAAAGTAGTCATATCATTATTAAACGAGCTGATATCTATTTCCAGTCTTTTTCCTGCAAGTAATTCGATAATACTTTCTTTCAGTCCTTTATAATTCATAACAATATAATCCCGAAGAGCCTCAAATGTTTCTGTTTTATTCCAGTAATTATCAAAGGAATGACTCAGCATGGCGCTTACAACAGAACGTGGATTATAAACATGCCCGATTTTTTCAAAATAATAACCGTCATACCAGCGCTTTGTATCCTCAAAGCTCATGTCAAATTGTCCACATAACTCTTTCACTTCATTTTCCGTAAAGCCAACATACTCAGCAAGTGCTCCTGGATTGGTCATAGAAAATTCGTCAAACATATTTAATGCAGAATGTGAACCATATTTTTTGATAGGAAGAATTCCTGTCATATAAGTAAGTCCTACATAGTTTCTATCTTTCAACAGGTTTCTGAGAAAATCCAGATATTTTTTCTGGGCTTCCATATCATTTTTATTTTCTCTGAAAATACAGTCCCATTCATCAATAATAAAAACAAATGGTATTTTGTATTCTCTATAAATTTCCTGTAGCACATCAATCAAATCTGTCTGATCCAGATAATCAAGATCAGGATATTCTCTCAGAAGATCACGGAGCACATATTTGCTAAAAAGTTCGCACATTTTGTCAATATTATGCGTACGACTGAAAAAATCCTGCATATTCAAAAAAATTGTATTATATTTGTTTAAATGAACTGGAAATGAAGGATCTTTGGCTATGTTCATGTTGGCAAATAATTTTTGTGAATCACAATTTCTCTGATAATATGCTGCCAGCATTTCAGCAGCCATAGATTTTCCAAAACGTCTTGGACGACTTACACAAAGGAACTTCTGCTTAGTTCGAAATACCTGGTTTGTATATTGAATGAGTTCTGTTTTATCTACATAAATTTTTGAAGAAACCGACTCAAAAAATCCCTCATTGCCTGGATTTAAATATAATCCCATAAACAAAAACCACCTTTCTTCCAAACTAATTTTTACTATTTTCTGTTTATAGAAATTATAACATTGTTTAGCCGCTATTGTCAGTATAAAGATTTCGACAGCGGAGTTTCTATAATCCCAATTACTGGATCAGTTCCGGACCTTACGATGAAATTTTTTATTATATCCGCAATGATATTGACCAGATAAAAAATAATCTGGCATTAATGGTTTACGGTGAAGGCATAAATGCGAAAATAGATGAGTTCGCGGCTTCTGTCATGTAGCTGAAAAGTCGAAACCAGATTTATTCTGCCATGGTTGTACACGGCCTGCTTACACTTATCAATGGAAAAGTTTTTATTCCAAATAAAGAACTGATGCTCGAAAATCACACTGATCAACCTCTGAGATTGTCACATATCAATTTCTACCTGATCAGAAACTATAGCAATTCCAGAAAATAATGCAAGCATTCGTACTTCCTTTACATAAAAATCTTTAGAATACATATACTATATGTTGATTCTTGCAAAGGATAAATGTAAAAAGTTGCAAAAATCCTTTCTTAAATAATGTGTTATATTGATTTGTTCCTAACTTAATGCTAAAATAGAACAGAAAATGCTAACTTCCCAGGAATTGTCATACTCAATCTGATTTCTTATATTACCAAACTGGGATTTTCCTTATAAAATCAACGTTTTCCGCACATTTCTCTTGCAAATGTGCGGAT
>NZ_JBQHWS010000234.1:0-2587 GCF_052063845.1 Blautia sp. HCP3S3_D9 | reverse complement strand
CATCCATATTGTTAATTTCGCTTTGACGTAACGACCAACCAACACCGTCGATATTGCTTAGAATCTGATCGGGACGTTTCGCTCCGCATAAAACAACAGACTCTGGTAAATAATCTAAAATAAATCGAATTGCTACAGAAGCAATTGATGTATTGTGTTGTACCGCAATCTCTTTCATAGCTTCCACTATTTCAAGATTTTTTAAAAACTTTTCGCCATGAAAATTAACATAAATTTCTCTGGAACGCCTGTCATCAGACCCAAACTTTGAATTCCTGTTATATTTTCCAGTCAAAATACCCTGCCCTAAACTTCCCCATGTCAGAGGTGTCATATTCATTTTTTTTGAAATAAATGTCATATCTTCCTCATTTTTTCTACATGCCAGGCTGTACTCATCCTGAAAACTGACGAACCTTCCGGCATATGGTAACAATTCTGATAAATCTTCCTGATGAACATTACTCAATCCATAATAACGGATAAGTCCCTGTTTTTTTAAATCCTCCAATGTATCAACAACTTCACTAATTGGTGTGACTCCATCACGGTAATGAACCTGATACAAATCAATGTAATCAGTTCCCAATCGTTTCAGACTTCCTTCTAAAGCTTCATGAATCCAATCAGGGCTGTTATCATAAACCGTCTTTCCACCGCCGACGCGAACGCCAAATTTAGACGCTACGATTACTTTCTCTCTTTGATTTCCAAGAGCTTTTCCAAGTGTTAATTCTGACTGTCCCAAACCGTAGGTATCTGCCGTATCAAAAAAATTGATTCCTCTATCTATAGCTGTATGCACAGCATCAATCAATTCAGTTTCCTGAACATTTCCCCAACCATAGCCTCCCATGGGGCATCCACCCATACAGATTCTTGAAACTTTTAAATCTGAGTTTTTTAGAGTTATATATTCCATTTTTATCTGTGCTCCTTCTTTACAATAAAACCATAAGCTTTCTCTAATACTTTCCAGACAGTCAGAAATACTAATTTCATATCAACAACAAAAGAAACTTTGTGTGCGTATTTCACTCGCAGCTTGTTCTTTTTCGGCATAACATACTTTTCATATATTTCATCCGCATTTATCTCTTCGCCAACAATTTCATCCAGATTTATAAATTCTATCGAACTATAGTCTGTAATGCCAGGGCGAACCTGCAAAATATCTTTTTCTTCCCCTTTATATAACTGAACATATTTAATAATTTCAGGACGAGGTCCTACTATACTCATCTTACCTAAAAAAACCTGTCCCAATTGGGGGATTTCATCTAATTTTGTCTTGCGAAGAAAATTTCCCACTTTAGTAATACGGCTGTCATGCAAAGCAGTTGTATCTCCGCCAATTTTATCAGCGTCTTTTACCATGCTTCGGAATTTACATATGTAAAATGGATTTCCTTTATAACCGCCACGGGGCGCGCGATAGAATATTGGAAAACCATCTTCAACCACTATTGCCAGTCCAATCACAAGGTATAATGGCCATAATATTGCCAACGCGATTCCCGAAATGATTACATCCAACACTCGCTTAATACATCTATTATATATTCGATCATACGCTTTTCTTTTTTTCATTTTCATCCAACTTTCCCTTATGTATATAAGTATATAAAATTCTATACAGATAAGTCTATTACATCTCTACCAAAATCAAAGACCAATTTCCTTATATATCCGCTTGAGTTTCAAAACTTCTTCCGTATTTGTATACATAATACTTTTTGCCTCCTTCATGTGCACATCGAATTTTCCTTTAGTTTTGAACAAACGGTGAATCCAAGCCACCGGATAGAGCCAGTGCCGCCCCTGCAAATAAGTATACCTCTTTTCTAATTCACTAGCCGGGGCAAACAAGCGATGAATCAGTGTCTTTCCTCTGGACACACCCTCTTCGTTACGATCCTGCTTTTTGAGTGATACTAATCCAGAATCACGCCCAAAATAGCCAAACACGCCTCCAGCCAGCGTGTATTCCATAAATTCCTCTTTTACCTGCTGGTCAATTCTCTGCAAAGGGAATGGACTTCTGACACCCAAATAGTCCTGAACAACTGTCAATACCATATTAGCAAACTCTGTAAAACGCAGCGTATCTAACTCTTTCTGAACATAATCCCAGTCCAGCGTGTCCCCAAAATACTTGACAAATACTGCGATATCCATGTACATCCGGATACCCGCTCCTGAACTGCAGATATGTTTCGCAATATGCGTCAACAGATACAAAAAATGATATTCCGGTGAGAGCTCATATGTGTGTCCTCCAATCAAATGGGCATGCTCCCAGATATGTCGGAAGTATCCTTTATAATTTGCTTTATCTGAAACATCCACTTCCATAACATCTGTATGAATCTCATAATATTCTGTTTGATTGAAATAGCTATAGACCGGCTCCCAGTCTGTTTTTCGCTCAAATTTCTCTCTCATCATCAGAGCGTCACTCTTTTCCCGGTCTTCAGCATGAATCAAAAAGTCAATGTCACCATAAGTGCGTAACTCTGGAACCGGATAGTAATCTTTCAATACATAACCTTTGAAAAGAAGATGATCAATTCCTTCTTTATCCATC
>NZ_JBQHWS010000233.1:0-2611 GCF_052063845.1 Blautia sp. HCP3S3_D9 | reverse complement strand
TTATCCATACTGACCTTAGAATCTGCACATTCCATCCGGTTTCTGTATCAGCATTTTTTATCCGAAATAACGGAGAAATCACTGAATGTATTTTATTATGCATGTTCCTATAATATTGGATATGGATGTTCATGTAATGCAGTTAAATGATTAAAGTGAAGAAAGATTTTAGCACTGCATTTTAAAGATATTAGAAGATTAATTAAGTTGGGAAATTTGTTTGAGCAGTAGTCTGCACCCCCTAAACTGACTACGATTTGACTACTACAGATGGAAGTGATTTGCTTCATTTTGCACTTTTTTGCAAAAAATGTAGTAAATGAGAAGAAAACTACGATACCTTGAAATGCTGATAAAACCTTGCAAAATACGGCATTTCAAGGCAATTTGAGAGGAGAAAAAACAATGATACGAGTGCTTTTCATCTGCCACGGCAATATACTGGCATAACTCGAAAAAGCCTTATTTTTCAAGGGGAAAACGGATTGTTATCTTGGATTTAGGCCAAGTTTAGGCCAACTGAAATGGGTTGAAAAATATCGAAAATTTGAAGTAAAAGAGAGCCCAGATAGACTGTTTATTTGATAGAAATTACACAATTGGAGAGTTTTGTGAATGCGATATGCGATTAAAAATGATCCGGTGATGTGTGGAATGTATCCATGCGTCACCGGATTTTTTTACGTTTCAGGGTTGTTCTTCTGATCTCTGGCCATTGCTTCATCAATGGCACGATTGATAAAGGCGGTTGCACTTTCACCCATGCTTTCAGCGTGATCTTTGATGATGGCACGCTTCTCAGGGGTCATACGAACCTTTATTTCACAGAAACGATCATTATATTTTTTGTTTGCTCTACGGCGAGCTTCTGTCAGTCCTTTGTAGGCACCGGGTTTCGTTTCGCTCATAGCAATCAATCCTCCAGATGTGTATTGGGCATAGTTGCCTGTAATGAGTATAACATAGTTTGTTACATAAGACCATGTAGGAATTTCAATTTTGACAATCAAAGAAAAGGAGACAAGATATATGAAGAATAAGAAGACAAGAAGTTTAAAGGTTTGTGCTCAGAGCGGATATAACTACAAGGATACACCGGCGATCATGCTGAAAGGTCAGTGGTTGAAGGAGATGGGATTTGAGATCGGAACTGCAGTTACTGTTACGTGTGAGAACGGTAAGTTGATCATCACACCTAGAGACGAGATGAGCTATGTGGATGCATTTGAAAAGCAGCAGGCAATGATGGTAGCAGAAGGAAAGAGAGGTTATTGCTAATGGGTAGAGTTATTGTAATTGGATCACAGAAAGGTGGCGTGGGTAAAACCACGACCACATTCAATCTGGCATATTGTTTAGCGAAGATGGGGAAGACGGTTCTGGCGATTGATTTTGATAGCCAGGCGAATCTGACTACCTGTTTTGGAGTAGAGAAACCACAGGAATTGGATTATACGATTGGACATCTGATGATGGCACAGCTGGAAGATGAGGTTCCAAAGAGTCTTAAGAGTTATATCAAGAGCAGAGATGGAGTGGATTTCATTCCGGCATCAATCTATTTGTCAGTAGCGGATGCAAAGCTTAGGACGGAGATGGGAGTAGAGCAGATCCTGGCATCTATTCTGAAAAGAGTGAAGAACAAATATGATTTTGTCCTGATCGATACTTGTCCGTCGCTGGGTAATCTCACCATTAATGCATTGGCTGCCGCGGATGAAGTGGTGATCACTGTAAGCCCACAGCTTTTATCGATGATGGGATTGCAGGACTATCTGAGAACAATAGGGAAGATTCGAAAGAGAATCAACCCGAATCTGCAGGTATCGGGCATTCTTCTCACCATGTGTGAAAAGCGAACCACACTTTGCTCTGTCCTTACGAAAGAGGTAACAGAGTGCTTCCAGGGACAGATTCATGTGTTTGATACGAAGATTCCTGCTACGGTTAAAGTCGGAGAGAGCATTTATTACAACATGCCGATTGAGCAGTATAGTAAAAGAGCAACTGCAGCAGTCGCATATAGAAATTTTGCAAAGGAGATTATCGGATATGAAGGTAAATAATAGAAAAAAGATATTTGGTGATGCAGTGGATCTGCTGATGGGAGATATGGAAGAACTTAAGGTTCCAAGAGGTGTGGAGATGCTGAATATCAGTGAGATTCAGCCATTTCATGATCATCCATTTCATCTGTATGAGGGTGAGCGCCTGGATGATATGGTATCCAGTGTTAAAACGCATGGGATTCTGAATCCCGTAATTGTATTGAAGATTACTGAGGGCTATGAAATGCTCTCGGGACATAACCGGATGCAGGCTGCACAGTTGGATGGACTGAAGCAGATTCCTGCAATCGTGAAGAAGGATCTGAGCGAGGAAGAGGCATACGTGTATGTGATTGAAACGAATCTAATGCAGAGATCCTTCTCGGATCTGGCAATATCGGAAAAGGCTGCAGTTCTGAAGGCGAGATATGAGAAGGGCTCTTGCCAGGGAAAGCGTAATGATATATTGAACGAGATTTCCAAATTGGAAGGAAAATCAGTGAAAGTAACTTCTGGTCAGGCTGACCAGAAGTTAACCACAAGTGATATTATAGGTAAGGAAT
>NZ_JBQHWS010000232.1:0-2615 GCF_052063845.1 Blautia sp. HCP3S3_D9 | reverse complement strand
GTCCACCACTCATGTTGTGAGGATAACGATCTACGAAATCGCCCGGAAGTTCTACCATTTCCAGCAGTTCTCTTGCTTTGGCTTCTTTCTCGCTTTTCTTTAATTTTCCGAAGTTGATCAGCGGCTCAGTAAGAATGTCCACGATCTTCATCTTCGGATTAAATGATGCCAGCGGATCCTGGAAAACCATCTGCATGTTCTGGCGGTTTAACCATGTCTCTTTCTTGGAAAGATCAGCAAGGTTTTTGCCATGATACAGAATCTCACCGCTGGTAGGTTTGTCGAGAGAGATGACCATTCTTACGAATGTGGATTTACCGCATCCACTCTCTCCTACGATACCCAATGTCTTGCCTTTATATACATTCAGGTTAATGTCATTGCAAGCTGTCAGTGTCCGTCCATGGGAGGCCGGAAACTGTTTTACGATGTGCTTTGCACTCAGCACGATATCTGATTCCTTAAACAAAACGGCGTCCCTCCATTTCCGGTACTGCTGCCAGAAGTTTCTTTGTATAATCACTTGTCGGATGATTCATAACCTCATCCCTTGTTCCCTGATCCACGACTTTGCCGTGCTGCATAACGATCAGCTGATCTGCCATGTAAGCAGCTACACCAATGTTATGGGTTACGATGATGATACTTGTGTGGAAATCATCACAAAGTTCCATCATCTGGCGAACAATCTGTGCCTGTGTGGTAACGTCCAGCGCACTGGTCGGTTCGTCTGCCAGAAGCAGTTCCGGGTTAAAGGTCATCGCCATGGCGATACCAACACGCTGACGCATACCACCGGAAAGCTGATGAGGATAACTGTTCATGATATTCTCTGCTTCCGGAAGACGCATCTTCTCGATCATGCTGACACCCTTTTTCCATGCTTCTTCTTTTGACACTTTTGAATGAAGGCATAAGGTCATGATCAGAGAAGTTCTTGTTCCGAAAATAACTCGTGATAACAGGTCACGTCCCAGCTTATCTGTTCCAAAGGGATGTGCAGAACTTGGCGCCTGAAGGGATTCCAGCATCACTGCATCCAGCGGGTCGTAGGGTGCAATCTGCGGGGCAAACACAGCTACACCGACTACCACCAGCGCCAGTATCGAAAAAAGGGTAAACTGCTTATTTTCTTTAAATACTTTCACTAACTTCAATTATCTATCCTCCTTAAGTCTTGGATCCAGATAAGTATAGGACAGATCCACAAGCAGGTTAATGCACATATAAAGAATGGCGATCCACAATACATATCCCTGAACCAGCGGATAGTCACGGCAGGAGATTGCTTTGACTGCCATATTTCCCATACCCGGCCAGTTGTAGATGATCTCAACGACCGCAGTACCGCCAAGAAGACTTCCCAGAGAAAGTCCAAGCAGAGTTACCAGCGGAAGCATTACATTCGGAAGAACATGTCTCCACAAAATCACGCTCTCTTTGATTCCTCTCATTCGTGCACCTGTTACATAATCCTGATGAAGCTCCTCCAGAACCGCACTTCTTACCTGTCTGGTATATTTCGCAGACATGGCAAGAGCCAACGTAAGTGCCGGCAGGACCATCGCCTTGAAATCAGTGCTTCCTCCTGCTACATTTACCCAGCGAAGCTGTACACCGAAGATACTCAGTAAGATCAGACCCAGCCAGAAGCTTGGTACGGATACCCCGACGAAGGTAATTCCTCTTACAAAATAGTCCGGGAATTTGTTCTGATACACTGCTGCCAGGATTCCCAGTGGAATGGAAATCACGATCATCATCAGCAATGCCAGCAGAGACATCTTCAGGGTTGGCCAGAAACAGGATACAAGTTTCTGTACTACCGGCATCTTAAAGGAATAAGACTGTCCCATATCTCCGGTAAGTACACCTTTCAGCCAGCTTCCATACTGAACAATAAACGGCTGGTCAAGTCCCAGCTCATGTCTTGTCTGTTCCAGAAGCTCTGGTGTGGGAAGATTACCGCACTCTGTCAGCATGATCTCAGCCGGATCACCAGGAGACAGATAAGTCAGTCCGAAGGTCAGAAAACTGATACCAAACAGGACGATCAGAATCTGCAGAAATCTTTTTCCGATTTGTTTTTTCGTCAAAATAATCTCCTTCCTACATCTTTCGTGAATCAAACCAATTTCAGAATTGTTACTGATCAACTTTTGTTCAGCAACGCGGAAAAATCCCCCCAGGGGGCTTAATTTTACGCAAAAAAATAGCCCGTAATATGAAATACCATACATACGGGCACAAAATGACATGAAAAAATTATGCTTCCTATCTACCGTAAGAATCATTCCTATCCCTATTGTAAGCAGTTCTCCTGACTTAAGTTCATCACTTCGAAATCGCCTTCCCAGACCAACTTTAAATTCACATGGTCCAGTGACATCTATCATTCCGAAGCTCCCTATTACAGTGACGGGATCGTACCGGATTCACACCGGTTTCTCTATTAATCCTTACGGAACTTACAACGACTGGTTCAAAACCAATAAATGTTATTTAACCTGAATTATTCACGGAACAGTATCTGAACAGATAACTGTGCCATGAATCTAAAAAGTGATCCATGCAGCCATAACATCACTCAATTAACCTGTTAAAAGGGTATAAAA
>NZ_JBQHWS010000231.1:0-2744 GCF_052063845.1 Blautia sp. HCP3S3_D9 | reverse complement strand
CGCACAAAGTCGAAGGGCAATTGTAGCCCGAAACTTTGGAGAACTGATATTCCGATGGGTGAAATGAGGGGGTAACGTCCCGAAGCGCCACCCTAATACTCCGAATGGCGGGGAGCATGCAACGGCTCTCTCCAAAAGTTTATAGAGCTCGGTGAAGTCGGCAGAGAGCAACCGTAAGACTGGTTTTCAGACCAGACACGAAAGCTGTCCAGAGGTGGATGGTGTTGCCTATATGCCGGGGGTCGGATATCCATGGTGAGAATGTATGAAAATACTGACGAAATTCTGAATGTACGAGTCTAAACGTTGATGCTGTCGAAAGGCAGTACACCTTTCATGGTGGTATCTGTGGGCGAGTAAAATTGGTTGTTATGAAAGTCCATGCATCGTTACAGGCGGTGCGGTTATGCATGACCAGATACAGGCTTAGAGGAAGAACCTAAAGATATCCAATGATAGGAATATCGGAACGTGGAAAGCTGGGAACACGGAGGCGGTTGCAAGCCAATGATGTGGTGGATGGGAATACCTTCGCGAGAGGGCAATAACCATTCTTTATTCCAGTGAGAGTAGTGGCACAGTACCTGTGAAGCCGTGAATAAGTAAGCGGTGGAGGGATAGCCACAAGTCGAATTCAGCAAAGAAAATGAAAACACAACAAACACAGCTTCGAGTATGACAAAGAAAATCCAAACCGAAGGGAGAGGATGCCTGTGTTGACTTCGGGGCAGCAAGAAAGGAAAAGTAAACAGAGAAAAATCCGCAACTCAGAGTATTACGACATGGAAGGTACTTTTGACAGGCTGTATGCAGAAAGTAAGAAAGATAAAACCTTCAACCATCTGATGGAAATCATCGAGAGTGAAGAAAATATCAAGCTTGCATACAGAACGATAAAGAAGAATACAGGAAGTGATACTTCGGGAGTGGATAAAAGGACGATAGCCGACCTTGCAAAGTTAAGCGAGGAAGAATACGTCCGTCTCATACGGAAACAATTCAGTAATTATCATCCACGACCCGTAAGGCGAGTGGATATACCAAAGCCCAATGGAAAGACCAGACCTCTGGGAATTCCAACTATCGTAGATCGGATCGTACAGCAATGTATTTTGCAGGTCATGGAGCCGATATGTGAAGCAAAATTCAGTGAGAACTCCAACGGGTTCCGCCCGAACCGTTCCGCTGAGACTGCTATTGCGCAATGCATGAGGCTGATACAGGTACAGCATCTGTACCATGTGGTTGACCTCGATATTAAAGGCTTCTTTGATAATATCAGCCATACAAAGCTGATTCGTCAGATATGGGCATTGGGAATCCGGGACAAAAAGCTGTTATGCATTATAAAAGAGATGCTGAAAGCACCTGTTGTTCTGCCAAATGGAGAGAAAACATATCCCGCACGGGGTACCCCGCAAGGCGGTATTTTGTCGCCATTGCTTGCAAACATCGTATTGAATGAACTGGATTGGTGGATTGCTTCCCAGTGGGAGCAGATGCCAACAAAGACAAAATTCAAAACAAGGAGCAATGCGCAGGGAACAGAGATTAAGAGCCACGCCTACAGGGCTCTGCGCCGGAGCAGACTAAAAGAGATGCATGCAGTTCGGTACGCAGATGATTTTAAAATTTTCTGCGCAACACATGAGGATGCTGTCAGAGCATACAAGGCAACAGAGTTATGGCTAAAGGACAGGCTGGGGCTGGAAATCAGCCCTGACAAATCCAAAGTAGTTAATCTCAAAAGACAGTATTCTGATTTTCTCGGGTTCAAACTGAAAGTCCGTAAAAAGGGTAAGAAATATGTAGTTCGGTCTCATATGAGCGATAAAGCATACAAAAAGGCTCATGAAAAAGTCTCGGAAGAAGTAAAGAAACTGGCTCATTCGTCAGATGATAATGCTCAGTTCATGCAGCTTCAGAAATACAACTCTGTAGTTGCCGGACTTCATGAATACTATTGTATTTCTACAGAAGTATCTCATGACTTCAGCAGACTTGCCTTCAGTATCAACAAACAGCTCAGAAACAGACTGAAAGGCGACTTATCCAAAAAGGGACAACTCAGAAATGGGTTTATTAAAGAAAAGTATGGAGCAAGCAGACAGATGAGGTTCCTTCATGGACGTCCGGTGGTTCCACTGGGATATGTCCAGTCAAAGAATGCCCAGCATAAAAGGAAATCCATCAATAAATATACGGTCAAAGGTCGGGAACAGATTCATAAGAATCTTGCAATCGACACAGCGACAATGTTATGGCTGATGAGAAATCCTGTAAAAGGCAGAACCATTGAATATGCGGATAACCGTATTTCTTTGTATGCGGCACAGTATGGTAAATGTGCAGTGACAGGAATTCCGATGAATTCCCACGATATTCACTGCCACCATAAAGTACCGGTAAGCAATGGCGGTTCGGATGAATACGCAAATCTTATTCTTGTCAGCAAAGCGGTTCATATCCTTATCCATGCTTCTTCAGAACCTACGATTGAGAAGTACCTGAAATCCTTAAATCTTGACAATAAACAAATAGAAAAGCTTAACAAACTTCGTACTATGGCAGAAATGCCACCTATTATTCTTTGAATTTAATGCTGTAACGAAGTGTGTAAGTTGTGTTTAAAAGCCCTGGACGGCTGAATTCGATGGAGCGCCGTGTGCGGTGAAAGTCGCATGCACGGTGTGGAGCGGGGGAAAATCCGGAGATAACTTCAAAGGATTACCTATCGCTATCGG
>NZ_JBQHWS010000230.1:0-2806 GCF_052063845.1 Blautia sp. HCP3S3_D9 | reverse complement strand
GAAAATATCTTTGGTGCGACACGTTGACGCACAAACATCGCTCTATGAGGGTAAAACTTCATAGACTTATGGCCATGCGATGCTAAAATCGTCGGGCTTACTTCCATACGAGGTAAGCAACAACTGATAATTCGAAAGGTAGAATGATGGGGTAACGCCCTGAAATGCCTTCTCTGATACTTCGACCGGCTCTGACTGTAATGGTTGGGGTCTGGAGCTCGATAAAGTCGGCGGAAGTCTGCCGAAACAGTGTAGAAATACAGCTGTCGAAAGTGCGGTAGAGGTACCGTATGCAGATGACACGTCGGGAGTCTATAAAATATCTATGGTGAGAATGTCCACGACGGACTGACGAAAACCGCGAATGTACGGGTCTAGATGTTTACCATATAGAAATGTATGGACACTTAATTGTGGGTCAGTGCGGTGGAGTAAGAATCGAAAATATGAAACTCCGTATTGTGTTATAGGCACAATCAAGCTGACAGGACTATAGCGGACACCTAAGGATATATGCACAGATAGAATTATCGGAACGTGGAAAGGTACAGAGTTGCTCATAAGCAATCTGCGGACGAATCATATAAGCCGCTTAATCTGTGCTGAAAAGCGAAGCTCGAACCTATGACAGCCCTACGAAAAAGGCGGGCTCGAGGAATGGGCTTTAGTCGGTTAGAAACAATTATTGTCATTCAATCTTATAAGGATTACGAGTATGACAAAAAGGGACACTTTCCCAAGAAAGGAGAGTGATGCCTTATGACCATGAAAAAGAAAAAGCAACTGCTATGTGAAGATAATCTGCGTCACAACGAGTATTACGGAATGCAGAATACGATTGATAATCTATACCAGGCAAGTTTGAACGGAGAAGTTTTCACAGATTTAATGTCTGTCATCCTTCAAAGGGAAAACATTCTTCTAGCGTACAGAAATATCAAGAAAAATACAGGAAGTAAAACAAATGGCACAGACAATCTCACAATCGAGGACATCGGAAGATGCTCCCCCGATGAAGTTGTTGAAAAAGTTAGATTTATTATTAATGGAAGTGAACATGGGTATCGCCCAAAACCTGTAAGGCGTAAGGAGATACCAAAACCATACGACCCAAGTAAGACAAGACCCCTAGGGATCCCATGTATTTGGGACAGGCTTGTTCAACAATGTATCAAACAGGTAATGGAACCCGTTTGTGAAGCTAAGTTCAGCAAGAACAGCTATGGATTCAGACCGAACCATTCGGTAGAGAATGCCATAGCAAGAAGTTATCAGCTGCTTCAACATGCCAATCTTCACTATGTCATTGAATTCGATATAAAAGGATTCTTTGATAATGTGAATCACGCCAAGCTGATACGACAGATATGGGCTATGGGTATTCATGACAAGAAGTTGATTTTTGTCATAAGACGAATTCTCAAAGCACCTATCAAACTGGAGGACGGGACTTTTATCACGCCCGACAAAGGAACCCCACAGGGAGGTATCATATCGCCACTCCTGGCTAATATCGTGCTTAACGAATTAGACCACTGGGTGGAAAGTCAATGGCAATGGTGTCCGATTTGCAAACGGAATACCAGACCCGACAATGGCTATCGACAGGCTAAGAAATCTAACCTGAAGGAAATGTTCATTGTCCGCTATGCAGATGATTTTCGAATCTTTTGCAGGACTAAGGACTCTGCTGAACGCACCAAATGTGCAGTCACTCTGTGGCTGAAAGAAAGGCTCAAACTGGAAATTTCTGAAAAGAAAACGAGGATTGTAAATGTAAGAAATCATTATTCTGATTTTCTCGGATTCAAAATGAAAGTGCACAGGAAGGGCAACAAACTCGTGGTTATATCTCATATCGCAGATAAAAATCTGGAGCACAAAAGGGAGAAGCTAAAAGAACAGGCAAAGAGAATTGCTCACCCTCGCAAAATATATGGCGAACAGGGTGAAATCAGACTCTATAACAGTATGGTCACTGGCATGCAGAATTACTACTGTATTGCCACACATGTTAATCATGATTGTGCTTCCCTTAACCGCACAGTCATGACCTTGCTGACAAACAGGCTTAGCACTCGCACAGGCAACCGCCTTGTGAAAACAGGGCGAGAGCTTACGGAGTTTGAAAAAGCCCGTTTTGGTAAATCCAAAATGATGCGATATGTCGCTGGTACGAATGAGCCCGTGTATCCAATAGGATACACACAGCACAAAAATCCGCTTTTCCGTAAGAAGAGCTGGAATTATTACACTCCCGAAGGACGTGAAGGTATTCACAACTGTCTGAGAATCAACATCCCTATGATGTTGGCTCTCATGCGTCAACCAGTCTATTCCAATAGTGCGGAATACGCAGACAATCGAATATCTCTCTTTTCAGCCCAATGGGGAAAATGTGCTATAACCGGTGTTGAATTCTCCTCTGTTGGGGAAATTCATTGCCATCATAAGTTACCTCGACATTTAGGCGGTACGGATGCCTATGAGAATCTTATTCTCATAAAGAATTCCGTCCATAAACTCATTCATGCTTCAAAAGCGGAAACTATTTACAAATATATGGATTTACTACAGCTAGATAACAAACAGCTTATAAAGGTTAACCACCTTCGTGAGTTGGCTTCCATGCAACCTATTTAATCTTATTTCAACTACTACAGTTTTTATTCTATTCAAAGGTTGATTGTTTAGACAATGAAAAATACTAACCGATGGAACGCCGTGTGCGGTGAAAGTCGCATGCACGGTGTGGAGTGGGGGAAAAGCCCGAGATGATATCAGAGGCTTACCTATCACTATAAAA
>NZ_JBQHWS010000229.1:0-2864 GCF_052063845.1 Blautia sp. HCP3S3_D9 | reverse complement strand
TGGTCAGTTGCCTTTATACAGACGTCTGCCTTAGAGTGGATTCAAAAACAGAAATACAAAAGAGATCATTGCAATCAACGTTGACGTACTGAACCGTTTTGAAGATGGTGCAGAAGTTACAGCAGAAAGCTTACTTGCAAGCGGTGCAATCTCCAAGATCGCTGATGGCGTTAAAATTCTTGGAAATGGTGAGCTGACAAAGAAACTTAATGTCAAAGTAAACGCTGTCAGCGAGACTGCAAAATCTAAAATTGAAGCTGCTGGTGGTACAGTAGAGGTGATCTAATGTTTGAAACTCTTAAAAATGTTTTTAGAGTGAAAGAAATGAGACGCAAGCTGTTGTATCTGATATGGATGATTTTTATCATCCGTATCGGCTGCCAGATCCCGGTACCGGGTGTAGACAGTGACTTCTTCAAACAGTGGTTCAGCAGCAACGCTGGTGATGCATTCAACTTCTTTGATGCGTTTACCGGTGGTTCATTCGAAAGAATGTCAATTTTCGCATTAAACATCACACCTTATATCACATCTTCCATTATCATCCAGCTTCTTACCATTGCCATCCCGGCACTGGAAGAAATGCAGCGAGATGGTGAAGAGGGAAGAAAGAAGATGACCGCAATTACACGTTATGCAACTGTAGGTCTTGCTTTATTCGAGTCAATCGCAATGGCAATCGGTTTCGGCCGCCAGGGCATGATCCCGAATCTGAACTTCTTCAAAGGTGTTGTAGTTGTTGCCTGCCTTACAGCCGGCTCAGCTATGCTGATGTGGCTCGGTGAGCGTATTACAGAGAAAGGCGTTGGAAATGGTATTTCCATCGTACTTACTATTAATATTATCTCCAGAGTGCCAAGCGACTTGTCATTACTGTATGAGAACTTTATTAAAGGAAAAACAATTGCAAAAGGTACTCTTGCAGGACTGATCATTGCAGCTGTTATTCTTGTAGTAGTAGTTCTGGTACTTATCCTTAACGGAGCAGAGAGAAGAATTCCGGTTCAGTATTCCAAGAAAATGGTTGGAAGAAAGCTGATGGGCGGACAGTCCACCAACATTCCTCTGAAAGTTAACACTGCTGGTGTTATCCCGGTAATCTTTGCATCCTCCATTATGTCTTTCCCGACTGTTATTGCACAGTTAACAGGAAAAGGTAATGGTACAGGAATCGGAAGTGAGATTCTTCGTGGTCTTTCTTCCAACAACTGGTGTAATCCGAAACAGCTTCAGTATACATGGGGTCTGCTTCTCTACATCGTACTTTGCGTTTTCTTTGCATATTTCTACACTTCCATCACATTCAACCCGCTGGAAGTTGCAGACAATATCAAAAAGCAGGGTGGATTTATTCCAGGTATTCGTCCTGGAAAACCTACGTCAGATTATTTGACTAATATCTTAAATTATATTATATTTATAGGTGCAGTAGGTCTTATCATTGTGTGCGTGATCCCATTCATCTTTAATGGTGTGTTTGGGGCGAATGTTTCATTCGGTGGTACATCCATCATCATCATTGTTGGTGTTATCCTCGAAACTGTGAAACAGATCGAATCACAGCTTCTCGTACGTAATTACAAAGGCTTCCTGAACAATTAAAAAAGAGAGGTTGTGGTGCATTGCATCACAGCCTTGATTTGCTAAAAAAGAAAATGGAGGGTATAACTTATGAAAATCATTATGTTGGGTGCACCAGGAGCAGGAAAAGGAACTCAGGCGAAGAAAATCGCAGCGAAATATCAGATTCCGCACATCTCCACAGGAGATATTTTCCGTGCTAACATTAAGAATGGAACAGAACTGGGCAAAAAAGCAAAAACTTACATGGATCAGGGACTTCTTGTACCTGATGAACTGACCTGTGATCTGGTTGTAGACAGAATTCAGCAGCCGGACGCGGCAAATGGTTATGTGCTGGATGGTTTTCCAAGAACAATTCCTCAGGCAGAGTGTTTAACAGAAGCTCTGAACAAACTGGGAAGTAAAGTTGATTATGCAATCGATGTGGATGTTCCGGATTCCAATATTGTAAACCGTATGTCCGGAAGACGTGCCTGCCTCAAATGTGGTGCTACTTATCATGTAGTACATGCAGCACCGAAGGTAGAAGGCATTTGTGATACCTGTGGAGAGAAACTGGTTCTTCGTGATGATGACCAGCCTGAAACAGTTCAGAAACGTCTGAATGTATATCATGAGCAGACACAGCCGCTGATCGATTATTATACTAAAGAGGGAATTTTAAAATCAGTTGATGGTACTAAGGATCTGGAAGAAGTATTCGCAGATATTGTTGCCATCCTGGGAGAGTAATCGGGTGTTTTTAAACACCATCTGGAGGTAAAATGTCGGTTTCTATCAAGACAGAACATGAAATTGAACTTATGAGGGAGGCAGGTCATCTGCTTGAGAAAGTGCATGATGGTCTGATCCCTTACATTAAACCGGGAGTGAGCACCAAGGAGATCGACCGTATCGGGGAACAGATGATACGTGACCTGGGCTGTATCCCGAATTTCCTGAACTACGGAGGTTTTCCTGCATCATTCTGTATCAGTCTGAATGATGAGGTAGTTCATGGGATCCCGTCTGAAGAGAAGATCATTCAGGAGGGAGATCTTGTAAAGATTGATGCCGGTCTTATTTATAAGGGGTATCATTCTGATGCAGCGAGAACTTATGCTGTCGGTGAGGTCTCACCGCAGGCGCGTAAGCTGATGGATGTGACCAGAGAGTGTTTCTTCGAAGGAATTAAGGCTGCACGTGCTGGAAATCATCTGAATGATATTTCCAAGGCAATTGGAGCACACGCTGCCAAATATCATTACGGAATCGTCCGTGACCTGGTTGGACATGGAATC
>NZ_JBQHWS010000228.1:0-2727 GCF_052063845.1 Blautia sp. HCP3S3_D9 | reverse complement strand
AGATGTGTATAAGAGACAGTCCTTGTGGTCAACGATCTGACGAGCTTCCTTTCTTGTTCTAGCAAATCCCATACGGAATACTACGTTGTCAAGTCTGCTCTCAAGAAGGATCATAAGGTTTGCACCAGTCTGTCCCGGCATTCTGTCAGCTTTGTTGTAGTAGTTGTGGAAAGGTTTTTCCAGAACTCCGTAGATGAATTTTGCTTTCTGTTTTTCTCTTAACTGTAAACCATACTCAGACATTTTACGATTTGCACGTTTTAACTGTCTTGTGGATTTTTTATCAATTCCTAAATAAATCGGATCCAGGCCAAGGGATCTGCATCTTTTCAGAACAGGCACTCTATTTACTGCCATTTCTCAAATACCTCCTAAATTAGACTCTTCTGCGTTTTGGTGGACGGCAACCATTGTGTGGTACCGGAGTTACGTCACGGATGCTTGTTACTTCCAGTCCGCAAGCCTGAAGGGCACGGATTGCAGCTTCACGTCCTGATCCTGGTCCTTTTACCATAACGTCTACAGTTTTTAAACCATGAATAAGTGCAGCTTTTGTTGCAGTCTCAGCTGCCATCTGTGCTGCATAAGGAGTAGATTTTCTTGAACCTCTAAATCCAAGACCACCAGCACTTGCCCATGAAAGAGCGTTTCCTTCATTGTCAGTCAGAGTAACAATTGTATTGTTGAAAGAAGACTGAATATGTGCCTGTCCGTGTTCAACGTTTTTCTTGACACGACGTTTTGCAGTCGCTTTTTTAGTCACTTTAGCCATTTTAAAACTAACCTACACTTTCCTATTTATCAATCAAATATATGTTACAAGAAACACTATGTCCACTCAATTCATTTCCTCGCTTCGCTCGTCATTCATCAAGTGTCCATGCAAGCTTCCTCATAAGATCAGCTTACGCTTATCAAATGTTTAAAGCTTTATTTATTTCTTCTTATTAGCTACTGTTCTCTTAGGACCTTTACGTGTTCTGGCGTTGGTCTTAGTCTTCTGACCACGAACCGGAAGTCCTTTACGATGACGGATACCTCTGTAGCATCCGATTTCCTGCAGTCTCTTAATGTTGAGGGCGATTTCTCTACGAAGGTCACCTTCTACTGTCATTGTTTCATCAATAACTGCGCTGAGTCTCTTTACTTCATCATCAGTCAGATCTCTGACACGTGTGTCAGGATTAACTTCTGCCTTTGCAAGGATTTTGTCTGCGCTTGGTCTACCAATACCATAAATGTAGGTAAGACCGATTTCAATACGTTTTTCTCTTGGTAAGTCTACACCAGCTATACGAGCCATGTACTGTTTCCTCCATCTTCTACTTTGAAAGTCCTTAATGCCTGTACATCACTTACCCTCGCGAATTCTCTCACTCAAGTAAGGTGAAATGGGATGTATCGGACACATCACTTCCTTATTTCTTAGTTCCTAATTGGGGTGCCTCGGTAAAACACCCAGCTGCAATTGGCGAAAAGCAGCCTTTCCGAATTATTGCGGCCAACGGGCCAACGTTGCCTCTCGGTATTAGGCAATACATGCTAAAACTATTTTAACAGTCTGGACAACCTCTCCGGGTGTCTCATACTACAGCCGCACGTTACACAAACTTTAAACTGTCAATTAACCCTGACGCTGTTTGTGTTTTGGATTCTCACAGATTACTCTGATAGATCCTTTTCTTTTAATGATCTTGCATTTTTCGCAGATCGGCTTTACAGATGATCTTACTTTCACTGGAAATCCTCCTTCCGTAAATTCATTAAAATCTGCAGTTTTTTGAGCGCACAAATACAATATACTCACGCGTTCGGTTTATATACTATCACAGCAAAATATAAAATGCAAGCACTTTTTTGAATAAAATCACATTTTTTCATTTTCTCCCCCATTCCCGCCTAATCATCCATCTATAAAAACTAGTTTTAATATCTATTCTGGAGCATGTTTGAAAAATCACAGCTAAACCTTCCCACTGCCAACACACAGCGTATAAAAATAATTCATTTCATGTGCATTTGCAGGAATCTTAGATATTCTTAGGCGAAAAAAATCTGCGTTATGAGCCGACTGCCTCACTGTCTGAGCGAAGTTTGCAACGGAGCGAGTTTGATAAGGCGGCTCATGCCTTTAGCAGATTTATGACAGCTTAGAATATCTTAGATGCCGAAACCGCACATGAAATGAATTATTTTTATACGCGTCCCTTTACCACACAAAAAAAGAGAACCAGATCCCTCCAGCTCTCTTTCTCATCACTGCACCAAACGCAGTCAATATTTTCTTACTTATCTCTCCAGATAATTCTGCCCTTAGACAGATCATACGGAGACAGTTCAATCGTAACTTTATCTCCAGGAAGAATACGAATAAAATTCATACGTAACTTTCCACTGATATGTGCAAGCACCACATGTTTGTTCTCCAGTTCCACTTTAAACATCGCATTAGGCAGCTTTTCCAGAACAGTGCCTTCCACTTCGATTACATCTGCTTTTGACATTTTAAACCTCCTGTATGTCGTCCAATTATTTCGTAAGAGTCAGAATCTCCGGATCTCCGTCTGTAATAAGAATCGTATTCTCATAATGAGCAGAAAGAGAACCATCCATAGTTACTACCGTCCACTCATCATCCAGCCATGCCACATCTGCACGTCCTAAATTGATCATAGGCTCTATCGCAAGTGTCATACCCGGCATCAGTCCTGTCTCTTATACACATCT
>NZ_JBQHWS010000227.1:0-2950 GCF_052063845.1 Blautia sp. HCP3S3_D9 | reverse complement strand
GGTAGGTCGTCGGCAGCGTCAGATGTGTATAAGAGACAGGAACTCTCCAAATACCTTTTGCGCCTCTGTCAGAATCGCATCTGCAATCTCCAGATACTCTGGCTCTATTCCCTTTACCAACTTCTTCGCAGACCCACGCTCTGTCTCCTGTGCCAGGCGGTACATGGTGCATTCCTCTGGCTTGTCAAAACGCTGGCTGACCTTTTTCCCAAATCCAACACCCTTGCCAAGAATCACATACTCCTGATTCTCATCCATATCAATAGCTATTACGCCGTTGTTATTTTATACTTTGCTCACTCTGTACATCTCGTTGTAATCCCCTCATTTTGTATTGATCCGCTATAATGTTTCCGAAACATTTACTTGTTTTTATAGCATTTTATTTTCTATATAGCATTCAAATATATATGATGGATTCTCATAATATACACTGCTATTATAATCATCTATCTTATCGCTTATAAAAGAATTATAAACTTTTATCAATGCATCAATAATTCCAATTTTTTCACTTTGTGCAACTTGTTTTATAAGACGTTTATACACTTTCCCAATATCCCAGTGAGAAGGAATCGAATATTTACATTCTCCTACATTGTCAAATGTTCCAGGGGTTATATCAGCTTCTTCAATAAAATCATCACTTACACGATCAATATTATCGCAATGATAAATATCTGCCAGATCATATATCTTCTCTAAACGTTCTTTTCCCAATTTATTCACAACATCTGAACGAGTATTTTGAGTTTTTCTTGCAATATAATCAATTAAACTACATGTAAAAAAAAGATCATTATCTTTTTTCTCTTCGCGTCCACTCCCTATCATCAAAGCACCTCACAATCCCTGTATTCCAAACATTTCAGTGCGTTTTCCGTACAAAAAGCAATCTGATGTGTTGGATATTTAAATTTCGCAAGAACCCAGAATTGCTCTCTTGTAATCACGCCGTCGATATAATCAGAAACAAAATTATAAATCTGGTCATCTGCCATAGCTCCAATTACAATATCATATTCATGATTTTTTCCACTTCGGCAATCTACAATAAAATCCAGCCATTCTTCTGTCATTTCCTTAAATTCTTTGATATTTAAATTACAATTCATTCGAACATCATAGATTGAAACAACTTTCTTTTCATACCGTTTTGCCCATCTTTGCGCCTGTTCCTTAATGATTGTACAATAAAAACCATATCCAAAATCTTTTGTATTACGGCCTTTACGAATTTCCGGTTTTTTTACAGCCTGATAACCACCATGATATACTGTCATTTTCGCCATATATCTGCTCCTTATCTAAATACCGTCATAAAACTATTTACTATCCCCATTTAGTTAAATTCCATCACTCAATAGTCAGGCAATGCTATATTGCCAATTTAACAGAATTATTTTCTAACAGTTATTCTAACATCAATTTAGTCATCCCTCAATTCAATTTAGTCATTTATACATAAAATGACTAAATTAAATTTTATTTGATGTAATTAAAATTCAACCAACCCTTATTTATAATCAGTCTATCGCATTTTTACTTATACCAGTAATATAAAACTCTCTATATATCCTTAACTATTTCCCCAATATTTTTTTCAAAAATCCCTCATCCGGTCGATCTGAGTTTTCAAAAAAGATATCTATTTTTTCAGGTTCTGAGGAACGATCTTCAAATGCTGGAAAAATGAAACCGCATTTCGGGTTTCCGGCATTGTAATCCTTATCTACCGGAGCTGCAACACATACCAGAAAGCTGTAAACTTCTTCAGATTCCCACTGTTCACTTTGATCTGAGCCTTTCTTTGGGATATCATATATTCCATGATAAATGTATATCCCGAATTCACGTCCATATAAATGACTGGTCTTATTCGGCGCATCTTCTGTTCCGCAGATTCCTTCTGCAAGCTGTTCGCAGAGAGTCTGCACCAGCAGGTCATCCTTTAATCCATACTGGGATAATGCCATCAAAAGCTTATGAATACTATCATATGCCATATCTCCTGCCGGGAACTTGTAGCATTTTAACTGTTCGTTAGTTTTCGAAAACGGAATTGTCTTTGCAAGATCCAGATTTATCTGCTGGTCATGCTTTCCCATGTTTTTGAAATTCACGTTAAATGTATTATCTATAAATCCAACTTCATCTACGTATGCACCTGCTGCACGCATAAAACAATTTCTGGATAATGTCATTCTGCGCGTTAATTCCAGCATATCATTTCTGTTGATCATATATCTGTACTCCTACTTCTTTAGCTTATTTTCCCTGATTGGTTCTTTTATTGAAACTGTACGATTCGCTCTTTTTCCATACTCTCTGGCAATTCGAATTCCTTCTGCAATTTCGCATGCCTGCTGATAATAATATTTCACTGCCGTTTTTAATACCTCCGGCACTTTTCCTGTAGCAAATTCAGGCTAATTCGGCTTTCTTTCACCAATATTTTTCCCTTTTCCAAATCTTCTTTCCTTCCTGAAAAAGACGAAGGTACTCTATTTTTTTCTCAATAGTTTCTGCTATTTTCTCTGCACGCGTTTTCGACACTTTGGTATATTCTGCCAAAAGTTCCTCAGCCTCTTTCGGGAAGTCTTGAAGTTTTTGTATATTGAGCAATTCCTTATTTTTTATATAAGAAAGCATGTTTGCTTCTTTTTTGCAGAAAGAACTTACTCTGATACTTAATAATCCAGATTTCACCGGAACCGAATCTTCGCCATAAAACAGACAGTTTCCTGTATCGTATATGGGAGCCGTTTTTAGTCAAGCGGATATTCGTAATCCGCTTCGCTACTTGCTCATAACCAAATAACTGCTCCGCAGTTTATCAAAAAGAGCTTGCACTCTTCCTGATACAAGCAAGTCCCCACCCACTGCTTATTGCTTATCGCAATTGAAGCAGGGGACTTACTTGATTTGGTTAAAAAGAACAGTCAGATAA
>NZ_JBQHWS010000226.1:0-2972 GCF_052063845.1 Blautia sp. HCP3S3_D9 | reverse complement strand
CCACTTATGTGGATAACCAGACAATGGAATGTCCGAAATCAGGGATATCACTTTTGTGTAGGTGTCTAAAAAATAGGCACTACACTAATTCAAAATGTCCTTGACAAGGGGGTACAGTTTAATCATCTTTTTCGTCCTTTCCTCTATTTTTCTCATAATTAACCTCGCCGTAAACTTCCAATTTACTTTTTATGTATTTCCATTTCAATATCTGTCCAGCGTTCTCTACTCTTCTTATTCCAACAAATTTCATAGCAACGCCTTCATCGTTTCTTAAATACAATTTCAAATCACAAAATCTAAAATCTCTTTTTCCAAAAGTCTGAACACATTTGCAACCAAATATCCGTCTGCTATTGCGTGATTCAATCTTACACTAACAGGCATCATTAGTTTTCCATTTTCTTCTCTATACCTTCCCCAGTTTATAATTGGCAAAAAATACAGATATCCGTCAGGAAGTTCAATATTAAGCGAATCATAAGACAACCAGGATATATATGAGGCATCAAACCAATTCGGATGATTTTCAGCATCAAGGAGATACTCTCTTGTTTCTTTAGCATCTTCTATATCTTTAATAGCTTTTTTATAAAAAACTTTATAATCTTCATAATAGGTAGTATACACAGGTGTACAGGTTTCTGTATCTTCATGGAATACATACTGAATAGGATTTATGACATCATAACAAATCAATTCTTCACTTTGCCAAAGATAAGCCATCTTATAGTCATCACGGGAATTCAACGCCCTTGATAATATGTATAGAAAATTAATATAAAACTTTGTATTGGTCATTTTTGAATACTTTACTAACTCAGTTACATCTATCCTTGCAGTAATAGATGTCGAACATTTACAGTCCTGTGTAAAATGCTTGAAAACACCTTTTCTATAATATGTTTCTTTATCAACATTTTTATAATTCATTTTATTTCCTCTCGTGATAAGTTTTTCAGAAATTTATCAATTCTGCAAATTCAAATCTACTGTTGCTTTCAATCTCTCCGCAAGACTGAAATTTTCGAGTGAAATCAGTTCACTCTTCTTTCATTTTTTTCCACTCTTCACGCGTGATAGCATAGGCATAAGAAATAATATTTTTAGGGTCAGGATATTCCTTTACCTTTTGCATTCCATTCGCTATAGCAGTAGAATAAGAGCCTATATTTGTATATTTCATGTAAGAATAAATTGTGTCGTATTGCGTATTAAGAAATACCCAATCTCGTACTGCTCCGGCAGCTTCTTTAGCAAATCCTTTTCTCCAATATTTTTTATGAATATGGTAGCCTATTTCCGGAAGCATTTCTCCATCAATATCCTGTATAGTAATTCCACAATCTCCGATAAACTCACCCGTTTCCTTCAATACAACTGCCCAAAGTCCAAAACCATACTTTTTATAATTATCCAAATTCCAAATAATCCAATTCCTTGTTTTATCTTCATCGAATGGTGCTGGATAATGTTGCATAGTTTCTATATCAGATACTATCTCAAAAAGTGCATCAAAATCATCCTCAACATATTTTCTTAAAATGAGTCTATCTGTCTCAAGTATCATTTTTATTCCTCCGTAAAATTCAAAGTTTCTGTTCCCTATAAAAAATAATTTTTCGGGATTTACCAAATCCACAATATTTATTCCTGTCGAAAGACCAAAAAATAGTGTTATCACAAATACATATCTGTTCCAATTCTTTTGTCGGTTCTCCAATTTTCTCCGCAATGATTTCAGCGGTAGCAGGAGACATCACAAAAATTAGATTATCGTATATATCTTTGTCAGATGTTCCCCACCAATCGGGAGCCTTGCTTAATATATCTTCTAACTTTTCCTGCAAAATAACAAAAACCGGAATATCCAAGCCAAACCTTTTCTGTATCATATCATCATTTGTTCCTCCCTCCATATTTTTTCATTAATGCTTTATATCTGTTGGTGTCGCATTTATCACAATAATCATTCCGTCATATAATTCTGCTGGGACATCATTGATTCTATAGCTATTTGGTAAGATCTTATTCAAAAAGCTATAATCCTCTCCGAGTGATCCCATCAGCATACTCTGATTGATAATTTTCTTTATTTTTTCTGATTTTTGCAGTTTATCAAAATCAAGATACGTCATATCCATCCCAAGGGCATACGCTGTATTTGCCAAAGGATCAGCAGAATAAAATTTTCGCGTAATTCTTTTTCCATTTTTTCCAGGCAAATTGCATTCTGTTTTGTAAAAATCTGTGCCAATGACAAAATAATCATCACCATATTTTTCAAACAGTTCTTCACCCATGAATGTAGTATATGTACTCTTCTTTGCCACATGTCCGTTATGCCCCGAAATCATAAGCATAGATTCGTTTGCTTTCTGAACATGCTCATAAATCCAGTCGATGTTTTCAGCCATATAATGATCCCTTATTTTTGCATAATCTACATTTGACGCATTACTAAGCTCCTGATTTTGCAGATAACATCTCGCTGCCTGCGCATACATTTCCATCCCTGGTATATTCTTTAAAGTTTCCGCAGCATCTTCCATATCGGTATACTGCATCTTAAGTTCTGAAAATGCTTCATCTACACATTTTTGATCCAAGTCGGAGTTTTGCATATCAAACCCATAAAAGCTTAACATCTCTTCCGGTTTTGCCTGTTTATTATAATCTGCCATATAGCGAATCAATGCCCTCATTTCATCCGTCTGGTAAATATGAAAAGCAAGTGCTTCCACTGCATCATCTTCCGTATTTTTCCCCTCACCGTGTATATATTGATTTACCAATAAGCATCCACCATAATCTGCTTCTAAGGCAAAGGCCTTACAGTTATATTCCTCTACCATTTTTCTAAACACCACTTTACAACTTTTTGAATAAAAAATATCGTACAGGGACTTTCTGATGTATAATAAGTTTGCGACAACTATTACAAAGGAAAGTGACCCTGTACGACAAACTCA
>NZ_JBQHWS010000225.1:0-3049 GCF_052063845.1 Blautia sp. HCP3S3_D9 | reverse complement strand
AGAATTTCAGAACCAGATAACCGTTGTCTGTGAGCTGACGCTCGAAGCGGCGGATACTGTCGATTCTCTGTGTGTATGCTTCTCCCTCAATTTTGCCTTCCAGACATTCTCTGCATGTCTGCTCCATCCAGCCGGAATCCAGAAATGTGAATTTTCCTGCTTCCGGGATCTGTTTGAAATAGCGGTACAGGAATGGATATCTCAGGTCTTCTGCTGTTGGTGTGGACATTGTGGCTACTTTGAAGAAACGTGGGTCGATGTTCTTGATTACTTTTCCAATAGTACTTCCTTTGCCAGAAGCGCCCCAGCCCTCGAAAAGTACAATAACTGGTATCTTGTGTTCTTTGATCTTCATCTGGAAATCATAGAGCTGATTTCTGGCAGTCTGCAGGCGTTCTTTGATTTCCTCCTTTTCCGGCATATGCGCCGGATTCCAATTTTTAAGCATGGTAGTGTCCTCCTTTACTTTTCCATTTTCTCTATCACGCAACTATGCTTTTTTGTTTTTTTACTATAATTAATTCCTGCCAACAGCAGATCTCCATGGTAATCTTTTAATGCATCTACATATTCTTTCTCTTTAATCTGTGAAATTGCTCCATGGGCATTTTTATCCCATTTCAGTTCAATGACTGCAGCCGGTTTATCTGCATGAAGTGTTCTTGGGATGAAACAAATATCTGCATATCCCTTCCCTGTCGGTAATTCTCTTATAATGGTATAATACTCTCTTGCAAAATAAAATGCGAGATTAATAGTGCAACTCAGGGAATTCTCATCATTATACTGAAGAATTGAAATTTCTTTGTGTGCTTTATCAATCCCTGCTGCTACTGCTTTTTCATCCATTTCCCATAATGCTTCCAACAGCTTTCTGGATGCTTCTACGGATGCGATAACTTCTTTCCAATCCATAGTGCTAATCGCGTTTACATATTCTTTTGACACCTCCTTGTTAGGTATCGATACTTCTTCTTTCTGACTGTCATACGTCAGATATCCAAGATGCACTAAAAGAGTAAGCACATCATCTTTTGTTGCAAAAGTTGTCATGTCATTGCTGAAAGTTCCGGTATTAATCCTTACACTGCCGCCTGCCAGCATTTCAACTATAGAGTCCTTTAAACCATCCATATTCATCTGAATATAAACTTTCAATGCTTCATAAGTCTCTGTCTGATTCCAGTAAGTCCCAAATTTGTGACGAAGCATAGCTTCTACTACTGATTTTGGACTATACATTGAATAATGTTGATCGCCATATCGACTGTGGGTACACAATCCATAGCCATTATACCAGGCTTTTGTTTCTTCAAAACTCATATCATATTCCTGACAGAGTTCACCTACTTCTTCCTCCGTAAACCCAAAATACTGTGCCATATCACCCGGATCTGTCATGGAATATTCTATGAACATATTTAATGCTGAATGAGAGCCGTATTTCTTGATTGGAAGAATTCCTGTCATATAGGCTAAACCTACGTAGTCCTGATCTTTCAACCATACTCGCAAGAAGTCCAGATATTTCTTCTGCGCATCCTTATCCTGCTGATATTCGCGAAATAGGCAGTCCCATTCATCAATTAGGATTACAAAAGGGTGTCCTGTATTTGCAAAAACATCTTTCATTGTTTGAACTAAACTTGTTTTCTCTCTGAAACGAATTTGTTCATATGCTTCCTGCAAATCTTGAATAAGATAATTACATATTTTTGAAAGCATTTCCTCCATGCTATGTGTCTCACTCAAAAATTGCTGCATATTAATCCGTATTACATCATACTGATTTAAATGTTCTTTATATGATTGTGCCTGACTGATCATCAATTTATCAAATAATGCTCTTGTGTCCTCATCTCTCTTATAATAAGCCGCCAGCATATTCGCCGCCATAGACTTTCCAAATCTCCTCGGCCGGCTGACACACACATATTTCTGCTCTGTACAGATCAAGTCATTTGTTTTTTCTATTAACCCACTTTTATCTACATATATCTTTGATCGAAGACTTCCACGAAAAAGTGTACTCCCTGGATTCAGATAACTTCCCATATGTCTCTCCTTTCTATTGGCAGCTCCTTTTAATTTAAAAAGATTTTATGCTTCTCTGCCTGACCGCTTATTGCTTTTTACAAATAAAGTAGTAGACTTCCTTAATTTCATTGAAATAATGATAGCATGAAAACATGTCAGCGTAAAGCTGATTTCGTCCATATAGGACTACATTTAGACTACATTTAAGTATGATTTTTTCGTTGCAATCTTACATATTTTCCTGTATAATGTTAAGAAATAATTGTAACAGACAGAAGAAACGTACAAGGGCGTACAACACACATCATCGTGGTTGTATGCCTTTATTTTATATGCCAGAAGTTTGCGGACTCGGAAGCTTCTGTTATATAAAAGAGGGAATTTCTAGTACATAGTTATTTCAAACACGTTCTAGCATCTGTTGCATTTTTATAAAATAAGGTATATCAAAGGAGGGCGTCTATGATCAATACTATCGCAAATTTCATTAACAGGCTGGATAGCCTGGTGTGGGGCTGGTGGATGATTCTTCTGCTTCTTGGGACACACATTTTCATGACAATCCGTACAGGTGTGATCCAGAGAAAAATCGGCACTGCTATCCGTTTATCTGTTACCAAGGATACAGAAGCTGAAGGTGAAGTCAGTCAGTTCGGTGCACTTACCACTGCACTTGCTTCTACTATTGGAACCGGAAATATCATTGGTGTGGGAACTGCTATTGCGCTTGGCGGCCCGGGTGCTGTTCTCTGGTGCTGGCTGACTGGTGTTTTTGGCATTGCAACCAAATATAGTGAGTCTCTGATCGCAGTTAAGTATCGTGTCAAAACAAAAGATGGCCGTATGCAGGGCGGCGCTATGTATGCGCTGGAACGTGGATTACATATGAAATGGCTGGCACTGCTCTTCGCCTTCTTCGGTGGATTTGCCTCCTTTGGAATCGGATGTGCTACTCAGGTTAATGCGATCGCTACGGTATGTAACGAGAACCTGAATATTTCGCCTGCAGTGA
>NZ_JBQHWS010000224.1:0-3092 GCF_052063845.1 Blautia sp. HCP3S3_D9 | reverse complement strand
ACAAAAAGCGTACAGGAGTTTCGTTTTGAATTAAGTCAGGGCATTCGCAGTCAGATATTTTTTGCCACTTTCGTGAAAAATATCGAAACACATATAAAATCAAATGCCATGACAAAGGCCTTAAAACAGCTGATTCATCAACAAGTCTATCATTTATAAAGTTGTAAACTGATGTATTCTCGCGTAAAGATGCGTTAAAAATTACTGGCTCTTGATTTATATAGCTAATTTTACTTCTTAGATCATTTGAGGCAATTTCATTTATACTAACATCATTTATTGATATTTTTCCTTGAGTCGGATACAGCAAGCCTCCTATACATTTTAATAATGTACTCTTTCCCGATCCGTTTAACCCTACAATCGCTATTTTCTGTTTTGCTTTTAAATCAATACAAACCCCTTTCAAAATATCGGGTTCAAACGCAGAATATCTAAAAAAAACATTTTCTACCGCTATTCCCTGTATGTCGTTTCCTATATTTTTCTCACCACATTTTTCACTATTATCTATGGCGAGAATTTCATTTATTCTTTCTAAATAAATTTTGATCATTACATATTGAACTATGGTAGAAAGTATATTTAATAAAGGTTGCAAAAATAATTGAGCTAAGCTCAAAAAAGCCACTACCGTTCCTGCCGATATTAAGTCGCAATTAACCATATTATATCCTAATAAAGCAATAACCAATGGATATACAATAATTCCTCCCGAAGTAATACCATTAAAAAGAATACTTATTTTATTCTTTTTATAGCTAACATTTTGCTGCTCAAAAAACGTATCTTTCCACTTTTCCCCAAATCTCTCCTCCATTTTTAGTGACTTAATAGTTTCAATTCCTTCAAAAAATTCCACAACTACATTTTGCAATTTACTTTGTAAAATAAGTTCTTTTGCATTCATATTAAACAATATTTTCGTATTTAATGTTGATACACATACAAAAAATATTGAAATAGCAACTACAACTAAAGTCAATAAGACATTGTAATGCAGCATAAGGCAAAAATATATGACAGCAAACAACATATCAACTATGTAAAATAATAATGAGGGAGAAAGCAATTGTTGAATGTATTCAACCAACCTAGCCCTATAAATCCAATCTCCAGAAGATCTATTAATAAAATGCTTAAAATCCAGTCCTACGATTTTTTCTATAAATATATACGTCAACTCTCTATTAAATTGAAACTGCATTTCATTGATTAAATTTCCTCGTAAGCTCTCTATAATATAAGTACATACAAAAATCAAGATTAAAAAAACAGAAGCTACAACTATGTTTGAAAATACACTTAATCGATCTCCGCCATCTATAAATTGCTGCATTAATATAGGCATAACCAAATTATTCATCTGTATAAGTATCATTACTAAAAATAAAAAGAAAAATTTTATTTTCTTATTCAAAGTAAAACACTTTATTTTATCCAGTAGAATATTTCTAGGCTTGTTGCACTTGTACAAAAATTCAACTTTATCAACCACTAAAATATAGCCACCAAAACTTTGACGAAATTCAGCAAAAGATATCTTTCGTTTTCCAACTGCCGGATCAAATATCATCACTTTATTTCTTCCTACACTCTTCACTGTAACATAATGATTTTTTTCCCACAGACAAATGAATGGTGCATTAATAGTATATAAAGAATCTACATCTAATATCTCATATGCTTTGCAATTAATTCCATAATTATTCATGAGCCGAACGAGGTGGTTTAAACTCATACCACCTCTCGGAACACCAAACATATCTCTCATCTCATTTAGTGATATGCTTACTCCTTCATAATTCAAAATCATAGCCGCACACGCCAGACCACACTCACTATGCTCTGTTTGCTCCACTAATTTCATTTGTTTCTTCATACTACACTATACCCTCGGCTTCTCTATTTCTTGATTTTATTATGTACAATTCCTCTAGCGAATCGGCACAAAACAAACCATTTTCTTCCCAGTATTTGTATTCTTCGGTTTCCTTATTTAACGAAAACGCAAATTTATAATTCTGAAATGCAGCTTCTTGATACGAAGTAAATCTGGGCGTTTTAGAAAAATTAATTTGTTTTATTACTTCTACAATTTTATTTATTCGCATTTCAATATCTTTTAGGTTATATGTATTATAAAAATTTTCCTTATATATAATATCTATTCCCCAAAGACATATTGTGTGTTCCAAATAATCTTCAACAGGTATGTGCCCATTAGTATCCGTTGTTGTTATAATTATTCCGGGCTTTCCCAATAACGGAAACAAATGTAACCAATAAGATAATCTATCAATTATATTTTTAATATCACCTGACACATTATGTGCATAAACCGGTGATAGTAAAATTATAACATCTGCTTCTAACATCGAGTCTTTTAATAATTTACCAGAATCTTTAACGTCCAAAGGACACTTTCCTGTATCAAAGCACTTTTTACACCCTCGGCAAAATTCCAGTTCTAGTTTATTTGGATCAAGCAATGTCGTTTCAAAGTAGCACGCATCCAATTCTTTTTGGATTTTACTAATTATCTTATATCCCTTAGAATTATAATTTCTAGAACCATTAATAACTAATAATTTCTTCATATTCGGTCCCTCTCATTCTTAGCAAAGTAATGTTGGTACTTCTTCACATTTTTCTAATCGAAGTATCTCATAAGCCAAGCCACCTTCACCCGTAAATATGCCAAACGCCGGGATCTCTGGCAAGCTTCTAAAGATTTGCCGATTCTTTACCATATTTATTATTTTAGCAGCGATTCTTAGATCTTTTTCACTTTTAAACATCTGGTATCTAAAAATGAAATATTCTCCAACAGATAAGTTCCCATGGCAAATGCAATCATTTTTCATATAAATACTATTACAAATTTCTTTATGCACTTCCCCGATCATTTCTTGTACAAGATTATCTTTATAACCAGATTCTACAATATTTTGAATTTGTAATAATCCCAATGCTAGACCGTAAGCGATGAATAACCACCCCGGCTATTCATCCTCCTGATTTTGTGCGATACTTTGATCAGGAACTGTTTAGGCACTCCTGATAAAGTTGGAGCAGTTTACTTCTGTTTT
>NZ_JBQHWS010000223.1:0-3241 GCF_052063845.1 Blautia sp. HCP3S3_D9 | reverse complement strand
TGCAGGAAGCATTGGAATACGGACAAAGTGCCGCCTGATTGTTATTTTGTGGGTTAAAACATTGATTTTTCAAGGTGCTAAGCTTATTTTTAATGTGGGAAGTTTGAGTTATTTATTTCTCGCAAGAATCGAACTTTTCTCTAAACATGGAAGTTCTCCATCCTCAACCGATGTTACAATTCCGCCTGCTTCTTCAACAATCAGCGCACCGGCAGCAAAATCCCATGGAGACAAAATAAGTTCAAAATAAACCTCTGCTCGTCCCGAGGCTATTGCACATAAGTCAAGGGCTGCAGAACCACTTCTTCTGATATCAAGGCATTTCTGAAAATATTTGTACGCCAATTCAAAGGATGCTTTTGCAAGTTCTGTATTGTATGGAGATGAACCAAACAAAACAATACTGTTTTCCAGACTGTCATTTGATACATGAATTGCCTTTCCATTCATATATGCTCCTTTGCCGGAAATCGCATAAAAAGTCTCATTAAGATACGGATTATGTACTACTCCCAGATATCTCTTTCCGTTTCTGATCAAGCCAATAGATATACAGCTCATATGATAATCCTTGATAAAATTAGTAGTTCCGTCAATTGGGTCTACTACAAAGATATATTCCGCATTTTTGTCAATATTACAATCCTCTTCCTCCCCGAAGAACTCTGCTTCCGGAAGAATCTGAGCCAATTTCATCTGTAATATTTCCTGAATTTTACAATCATATGCCGTAACAAAATTAGCTTTTCCTGCTTTATCTTTAATACCAAAATTATTTCTGTCAGCCTGCAGCATCATCTGGCCGCACTCTTTTGCAGCAGCAATTATTTCATCTAATATAATGTGTATTTCTCTCATTAATCTGTAACTCCTTAGAATATAAATGCATCATTTTTATAATTCTTCTTTTATCTTCTCGACCAGGCCCTGATCTGCCGGGAGCCAGTCCACACTGTCCAGATTCTCTTTTGTCAGCCATTTTGCGGCTTCATGTTCTTTCAGAACAAGGTCTCCTTATACGACTTTGCACATAAAACAGTCCATAGATAAATGAAATTTAGGATAATCATATTCCACTGTATCCAGAAACTTAACAATCTCTATTTCTGTATCCAGTTCTTCTAATTGTACATCCATGAATACGCTTTCCACTCGCCAGTTTCACAGACACTCCTCTTCTGTTTCAAAAGGCTCACTCTTTGAAATAATAACCGGATTAAACATTACAATATCGACAAATCCCATATTTACAATAATAATATTTTTCTTCACGCCAATCATATTCTCTGCCATTCCGACGCATCGTTCTCTGTTCGCTCTTAATGTATCCATCAGGTCCCTTCCGATCTGAAGATCTTCTTTCGTTGCTGTTTCTGATTTCTGTGAGAGAAATAACGGATCTCTCATAATATTTTTAACCATTTATTTTAACTCCTCCTTCGTATTGCAAGTGCGCAAGTGTTATTTTCCTGAATATATTCTTCATGAGTAAGGTCTTTATTTTTACCGTTTATTTCTTCTGCTTCGCTCATTGTCCACACCTCTGTTTTTTATACTTTTTAATCAACCACTTCTGATCTATACATTTCACATCTTCATCAAAACGGATATGAAGATGAACTCCGCCAGATCTCGGATTAATTTTTTCCACAATTCCATTTCCGAATTTCGGATGTGTAACACTGTCTCCAATCTTATATTGAACAACTTCGTCCTTTTCCTTCTGCGCTTTCTGCAGACGTTGATAAGTATCCCGGATTGGTACTGTCTTATCATGAATCCGATTCTTTAAAACATTGTCATAGTTGTAATCCATCAGTGCTTCCCCTGCCTTATAATAAGGTGTCGGAGCAGCTCCTATAAGAGAACAACAATATTTCCATGCACTTCCATGTGTTCCTGCCTGCCATTTATACTTTTCAGGTATCTGCATATTGTACTGCATGTAATGCGCATATTCGTGCTTAAATAAATCAATACGATCTTCTTTTGACAACGGGTTCTTCACTCCATATGCAACAAAGAACAATGAAAAATGAAAATGCTCATCTTCATGGGAACTCCGTCTCGTGTAGGATCCCAAAGAATCTGTTTCAAATCCAAATGTCACTGGTACTTTCGCTCCATTTAAACGAAACTTCCGGTCCAGTTCCTTATACAAATTCTGTATTAACGCTGTCAAAATTGGAATTTCCTTCTGCAAACGCTGCCGCAGGAACTGATTTTCCTGATCATAATAAGTCATTATTTTACGCTTCCTCATCTTCTTAAATTAATGCAAATACTGTACCAAAGAATCAAAAACTTTTAAATATCCATTTGCATACATATGAACACCATCAATAGCATACTCTGTCTTTTGTTCACCGTTTTTATCAATAAGATCGATATTACAGTTCAGATAATTACATCCAAAAGATTCTGCGATTTTCTTAAGTTCTTTGTTACATCGTTCAATATTCTCCGGCGTCCGTAGTTTCATCCATTCTATGGATTCCGCAGTTTGCCATGGGAGATGAAGTTTCGCCGGATAGAAAGCCATCACATAAACTTCGGGTTTATCCAGTTTTTCATATATAATTTCCAGAATCTTTCTATAATTATCCATTAAGTGATCAAACCATTGATCACCAAAATCTTTCTCTGTAATGTCATTTGTTCCAATATTGATAAAAATCCTTGATGGCTCCAAATCCAAAAGCAATATATGAATATATTCCAGAAATTCATCTGTATTTAAGCCACCAACACCACGATTAGTATTCTGGTTTTGAAATAAATACAAAATCTGCGAATCCACGTCCTGTCGGCAGTTCACGAACTGGTTTAAAATAATATTCCATTGAACTGAGATATGCAATTGCAAGTACACTACTTAGGGAATTCTCTTTATTATACTTAATATCCGAAATATACTCCATATGGATTTTCTCAATTTCCTCTGCAACCGCTTCTTCATTCATATCAAGTGTAGCTTCCAGCAAATGTTCTGATTCTTGCTGAAAAGTAAACATTTCATGCCATTTTTTTCTTTTTATCACACGAATGAGTTCCTGCCGTATTTCTTCATTTGGAATAAAAGCTTTTCTGGTATTCGAATTGTATCCCAAATATCCCAGATGAATTAAATAACACCAGTTTACAACTTTTATAAATGAGTGCCCCTTTGCTGAATAAGCCGCTTCAGGGCTTTTACAACAGCATTTGATTTTATACTGTTTTCGATGTTTTGTACGAAAGC
>NZ_JBQHWS010000222.1:0-3268 GCF_052063845.1 Blautia sp. HCP3S3_D9 | reverse complement strand
ACACCTTCTTTCGTAAATGTTGCAAATGTTTGTTTTGGCACTTTCATTATACAACACATGGAATCGAGGTGTCTTTCTTTTATGCAAAATCACGAACTTGCTCATTTATAGTACATTACTTTTCTGGAGGTACTACCTGAAAGACCAACATAAGCACTATGTTTCTTATAAGAAGCTTTTACTTTACTCGCATAACTTCTCATAGTTGCTTTATACAGATTATGTTGTGCCGTCTTACTCATTGCTGCATTTGCCGTCACAGCACCCGATAAAATTGCTGCGCACATCATTATTACAGTTAATAAAATACAATAGATATTTTTTCTACATTTCTTCCTTGTAATGACTCATATATCATATTTTCTATATGATTTCCTTGCAAATTTTATGTTCCGCACTTTTTTCTAAAAACAGCAGAACTTGAGCCTGTAGTAGATATAAATCAAAATCTCACCGGAATTCCTCTATACTTTCAGGTATCTCTTCTGTTAAATCCTCAGTTTTACAGGTAAATCCTTCAAGTATCTCCTGTGAATTACTACTCATCCACTGGCTAATCTCCTCTGATGAACAGGAAGTATCTCTTACCATACGCAATATCCTATATAAACAATCGTTATTATCAACTGTCATATTCTCAAAATAAACTGTCGGGCTGGCAAAACCGAGGGAACAGAAATTTTCGAGTTCACTGCTGTAGTTTCCCTCAAAATTTTCCCAGAACTGATCGATTGGAGAACCGCTGAAATAAAGATCGTCTGTTTCATCAATAACTTTCAGTTTCCCGTTTTCCAGGCGAAATCCCTTAAAAAACCATTCCTGTCCGTCAGCTATAATTCCCTGATCATACTCTTCATAAAAAAATTCATAAGTCCCGTTATACTTTCGGAAGAAGACAGAATCCTCTTCTTTTTCACATTTTCCATCAAGACAATTCTGAGTTAATGTATACCCATATGACGTAGATGTTATCACCCCCTGATTCGAAGTAATTCTCCATGATTCACCATCTTTTTTCAAAAGTATAAAATGTAACACTTTTCCCAGTTCATCCTGTATATTGCTGCCATAGGAAACACTGAATATTTCATCTTCTCCATCTTCGTCAAAGTCCATAGAAAAAGCTGCCAGTATTCCACTTTCCATCTCAGGATACAAAGCGCTGTAATTATTCTCATCTCTCTGCAGACTTAAATCATATACCTGATTTCCTGTATATTGCAGATTAGTTGCCTTTTCCGCAATCTGGGCAGCATCAGAAATCTCATCTGGAAAAACTGTTTCTTCAGAATCTTCAGGAGCATCTATATTCTGTTCAGCATCCTCTTCTTTTTCTGCATCATATTGTGTATTTTCTTCAGAAATATTTATCTCGTAAAACGGAATTTCCTGCATACGATTTTCAAATTCCGCCCAGACTTCATCATCAATCTTCACACCCAACGGATCTCCATTTTCGTCCTCGCCTGAATAGAGATACTGTCTTTCATATTTTCCACCAAATTTTTTCACATCAACAGACTGTTTATGTATCGTAAAATTTTTCCTTACTTTATCCTTTATCTGATACAGCGTATAACTCATGTGATCAGCCAGTCGCATATTTACAACAATTCCGTTACCTTTTGCCACATAATACATTTCACCATTACCACCATTCTGCCAGTTATCCAACATGCCAATCAGCTGTACTTGCGTATCTTCATAATGGTAAAAACTATATTTATAATGCATATCTTCCGTATCAAGACCTTTTACGATCAGTTCTTTCTCCTGGTCGTTATTCACATCATAAACACTGTACATCATTGTATCCAGATTTCCCATATCATCTGAATACCTTTTTTCCATCAGAAATTCTTTATATGCGGTTTCTTCTTCCGAATCTTCCATTTCACTGTAAGACTCATTCACTTCCGCCTTTGCATTCGCTGAACATGCCATCATTAAATACAAACACAAAACCGTTAAAAACAGGACACCTGTTCTCCAATGTTTCTTCATCATTCTCTGCATATATTTACTTCTCCCGCATTTTCTCTGCTATCTTTCTATGGATCATTTGGCAGCGGTGTTTTTTAACATCCTGCTAAAACATTCCGGTGTCATGTTTAGATATGAAGCAACGTCTTTTTTATTTAAATAGTCCATAATTTCCGGATAAGCCTCCAGAAAATATTCATATCTCTGTGCAGGAGTACAGGTAAGTATTACTTTTCTATGCTCATATTCCCGCAATGCAGAGATTCCCTGCATACGATTACAGGTCAAAGCTACTTCTATGCTCTCCCGTGACAACTTCTGGATAACACTTGCAGAGGTGCTTATGATCTCACAGTCAGTTACTGCTTCTACTGTTAAAAAAGAAGTCATATTTCTATCCAGATTTATAATTCCCACCAATGGTTCACCCGGCAGATGAGCAAAACAATGAATCTGATTCTTTCCCTTTTGATTTTTATAATAGGCTTTCAAAATGCCACCCATTTTGTATAAAAAAGAAATCTGCTCTACTTTCTCATTTTCTTTGATCAGCAATGTTTTTGTATTCAACTTACGAATTCGTGAATTCTCTGCCAGTGTTTGAAGCACTGTTTCAGATTTTATTCCGATTATATCATGGTAGAATTTTTTTATTTTGTCTTTTTCTCTGCTGTTCATGCTTAATTCTCCTGCTTTATTTCTGCCATTTCATTTTTCTCTGTGTTTTTCAAAAGCAATAGTCCAATTACCGCAATAATCACTGTCCAGACAACAGGAAGATATTCACCTGCTGACACATCCCAGTATTCATATCTGGAAATCCACTGTATCTGTACAATATGAAGAATACTCTTTGTAACAGCACCGCCGACCAATCCATAAAATATTTTTTTGTTATGACAACATTGGGTTTTGAAAAAAAGCCCAAAACAGATCCCGGCATTTAATATGCATACTGCAATCATTACGCTTCCCCATATTTTATATCAGGAACTATAGTATCCCAAATATTGAAGACAGGAACACACAAAATAAATGTGTATAAACCCTGCAACGACACCATATAGTTTCAACACGCCTTCAGGAGTCTGAAATCTGGAAAACCACTCGCTTTTTTTCACTTTTTCTATATTTTTTCCAACATTCTGAATCCCATCCTCAATTGATATTTCTATATTTTTTTCTGTACTGTCTTGTTCTTTTTTTCCCTGTTTGCTTCCACAATAAGGACATCTGATGAGATTATCTAATATATCATTTCCACAATTGCTACACTTCTCCATCC
>NZ_JBQHWS010000221.1:0-3314 GCF_052063845.1 Blautia sp. HCP3S3_D9 | reverse complement strand
GTAAACATACCTACTCATTTATCCACCAACAAAATTACGAACAACTCAGTATTTATCAGAGTTTTAAGTGTTTGAGTAGGAAAATAATGAGAAGTTAGCAATAAAATATTCACATAAAAAGGAGAGGGAAAATGGCAGAACAGAAATTACTTGTAAAACGGGAAGGAGATTTCCATTATCCTATTTACTTTGAAAATGACTTTCAGAATCTTGCCAGTGCGATCAGAGAAGAAGGTCTGGAAGGCCGAAAGATCTGTATCGTAACAGACAGCCATGTAGCACCCCTTTATCATGATTCCGTCAGATCAGTTCTTCAGAGGGTTTCTTCTGATGTGTTTTCTTTCACATTCGAATCAGGTGAGAAGAATAAGAATCTGAATACTGTACAGGACTTATACCAGACCCTGATCGAACATGAAATGGATCGTAAAGGACTTCTGGTTGCATTAGGTGGTGGCGTTGTAGGCGACCTCACTGGTTTTGGTGCGGCTACTTATCTGAGAGGAATTGATTTTATTCAGGTTCCTACTACACTTCTCGCCCAGGTAGACAGTAGTGTAGGCGGCAAGACAGGAGTTGATTTTATTCAGTACAAAAACATGGTAGGTGCTTTCCATCAGCCACGTCTTGTTTACATGAATATGAGTTCTCTGCAGTCTCTTCCTGCCCGTGAATTTACCTGTGGTATGGGTGAAATTCTGAAGACTGGTTTAATCTGCGACGGTGATTTTTTCCGGTTTGTATGCCAGAATCAGTCCTTGATCAGCAATCTGGATCTGCGCATGCTTTCCACAATGATCCGCAGATGCTGTGAAATCAAAGCAGGTGTAGTGGAACGTGATCCAAAAGAACAGGGAGAACGTGCACTCCTGAATCTTGGTCATACGATCGGCCATGCAGTAGAAAAGCTTAAGAACTTCCAGCTTCTTCATGGGCAATGTGTTGGTGTTGGTCTGATTGCAGCTGCTTATCTTTCCATGACAAGAGGATTACTGACCAGTCAGGAATATGAAGAAATCAGAAACGGCTGTCGTTCCTATGATCTTCCTCTTTCTGTTGATTCTCTGAATGCAGAGGATGTCCTTGCAGCAACTAAGAAGGATAAGAAAATGGAGGCTGGACACATAAAGTTTATCCTCATGGATGGTATTGGCAAGAGCTTCATTGACAAGACAGTAACGGATGAAGAATTACTCCAGGCTATTCGGGAGATTCTGGTATGACAACAGCTTCAGCAAAATCCGCCTGGAAGCACTGGATCCAGGCGGGAATCATCATTCTCGTATTAACACTACTGGATCAGGTAAGTAAACATCTGGTTCTTACTTACCTGAAGGGAGAAAATGATATCTCTCTTATTTCTGGTGTTTTACAGTTGCGCTACATCGAGAACCGTGGAATGGCCTTTGGATTATTTGAAGGCAAAATTCCGGTATTTGTAATCTTGTGTCTCTTATTTTTCTGTCTGTTTGTCTATGTATATGCAAGGATTCCGCGCACCAGATATTATCTGCCTCTGGCTGTCACTTCTGTGATCATGGTATCCGGTGCTTTAGGTAATTTTATCGACAGGGTGTTCAGAGGATATGTTGTAGATTTTATCTATTTTTCACTAATCGATTTTCCTGTGTTCAATATGGCAGATATTTATGTCGTATGCAGTGGAATCCTGCTTGTTCTTCTTGTATGTTTTAAATACAGAAATGACGAAGATTACGACTTTTTACGAATAAAAAAGGATTAATATTATGGAAATTCTTAAGTATTGTGTTTCTGACGGTCAGTCTGGTATCCGGATTGACCGCTATCTTTCTGGAAAAAATGAAGAGTTATCACGTTCCTATATCCAGAAGCTTCTGAAAGAACAGAAAATTAGGGTAAATGGCTCTCCTGTAAAAGCGAATTATAAAGTTCAGAACCAGGATGATATTTCTGTAGAAGTTCCGGATATGGAGGAACCGGATATCTTGCCGGAGGATATCCCTCTGGATATTCTTTACGAAGATGACGATGTGCTGATCGTCAACAAACCAAAAGGAATGGTCGTACATCCCAGTGCCGGACATACATCAGGAACACTGGTAAATGCCATTATGTTCCATTGCAAAGATAATCTCTCTGGTATTAATGGTGTATTGCGCCCTGGTATTGTCCACAGAATCGATAAAGATACTACCGGCGCCCTTCTTGTGTGTAAAAACGATAACGCACACAAAGACCTTGCCGAACAGTTGAAAGAGCATTCTATCAAACGTAGATACCGTGCAATTGTAACAGGCGTTTTGAAAGAAGATGAGGGTACCATAGAGGGACCGATCGGCCGTCATCCGGTAGACCGGAAAAAAATGGCCATAAATTACAAAAACGGCAAAGATGCTGTTACTCATTATAAAGTTCTGGAACGTTTCAAGAATGCCACTTATGTAGAATGTCGTCTGGAAACAGGCCGTACTCACCAGATCCGTGTTCATATGACCAGCATCGGGCACCCTTTACTTGGAGATGAGGTATATGGCTCCGGAAAGAACCCATATCATTTGCAAGGGCAGACTCTTCATGCAATGATTCTCGGCTTTATTCATCCAGCAACCGGCGAATATATGGAATTTACTGCGCCTTTACCTGAATACTTTCTTAAATTATTAGAAAAATTGCGAAAATAGTTTGCATTCCCACGAAAATATTGTATAATATGTCTATCGAATCCGTAACAGAAGGGAGTGTAGATTATGAACAGTACAAGTTCAATTATTACAATAGGTCGTGAATATGGCAGCGGCGGAAGACAAATAGGACAGGAAGTTGCCAAATATTTCGGTATTAAATGCTACGATAAAGAGCTTTTGGAGCATGCAGCAAACGAAAGCGGTATCTGCAAAGAACTTTTTGAAAATCACGATGAGAAGCCGACTAATAGTTTTTTATATTCTCTGGTAATGGATACATATTCATTTGGCTATTCTTCATCAGGATTTACAGATATGCCAATGAATCACAAAGTATTTCTTGCACAGTTTGATGCAATTAAGAAACTGGCCTCTGAGGGGCCTTGCGTTATGGTCGGAAGATGTGCAGATTACGCACTGGCTGAATATAAGGATTGCTTCAGCGTATTTGTGCATGCAGATACTGACTGGAGAATTAACCGTCTTTCTCAGAAACATAATAAGACTGCCAAAGAAGCCAAAGATATGATCAATAAAACAGATAAGAGCCGTTCTAGTTATTATAATTATTATACCAATAAGAAATGGGGCTCTGCTGCCAGCTACAATCTCTGCGTAGACAGCAGTAAACTTGGAATCGAGGGTGCT
>NZ_JBQHWS010000220.1:0-3321 GCF_052063845.1 Blautia sp. HCP3S3_D9 | reverse complement strand
TTTGAACGGGCAAGACGGCATACGCGCTCACAGACTGTCTCGTGGGCTCGGAGATGTGTATAAGAGACAGGGTAGTAACTCACAACAAAGAAATCGTAAATGCAATGAAGAAACGAGTAGTTACTATGCATGAAGGTTCCATCATAAGTGACGAGAAAGAGGGAGAATATCATGAGGCCTAGTACAATATGGTATACCCTGAAACAGGGTATCAAGAATATTAAGAGAAACTGGATGTTTTCCCTGGCATCTGTTATTACAATGACTGCCTGCATTTTTCTGTTCGGAATCTTTTTCTCTATTGTAAATAATGTTGACAATATTGCACACAAAGTAGAGCAGGAAGTCCCGATCACCGTTTTTTTCGATGAAGGAACCACAAACAAGCAGATCAAAGCTATCGGAAAGAAGATCAAAGCACGTCCGGAAGTAGAGAAGATCGAGTATCAGTCAGCAGATGAAGCATGGCAGGAATACAAAGATAAGTATTTCCAGGGATCAGAGGCAGCAGATGGATTCAAGGACGACAATCCGCTTGCAAACTCAGCCAACTATCGTGTATATATGAACGATATTATGAAACAGACAGAACTTGTTTCTTATATCCAGGATCTGAAACACGTAAGAAAAGTCAACCAGTCCGAAGAAGCAGCCAAGACTCTTGGAAACATCAACAAGCTGGTTTCTTATGTATCCATTGCGATCATTGCACTACTGTTGATCATCTCCATTTTCCTGATCAGCAATACCGTATCTGTTGGTATTGCAGTCCGTAAAGAAGAAATAGGGATCATGAAATATATAGGTGCCACCGATGCATTCGTAAGAGCACCATTCCTGTTAGAGGGTATGGTACTGGGAGTGATCGGAGCCGCAATTCCTCTGACAGGACTTTACTTCTGCTATAATGCCGCAGTATCCTATATACTGACCAAATTCAATGTACTTACCGGCGTGGTAGATTTCATTCCGGTATGGCAGATCTATCAGACTTTACTTCCGATCAGTCTGGCACTTGGAATCGGAATCGGACTTATTGGAAGCTTTTTTACAACAAGAAAACATTTAAGAGTATAATTGACCTGCTGATCAGTAATGATTCAAGTGTGGCCAGATCGCAGAACAGACAGATGATCTGTCTGAAATGAGCCTTAAGCTGCCGGTGCAAATGATATATATCATAGGCCGGCGGCTTTTCTTTTACAGGAGTGTGGACATGAAGAACAAAGAATTTTGGAAAGGCACTGTAGCAGGCGCCTTAGTAGTTGCGTGTGTGACAGTCGGTGCTTATGCAGGCGCAGGTCTTGCAACAAAAGATATGGTACTTGGAGACCGTAAATGCAGATCAAAACTGACATACCTCGAGAACTTGATCGATGAATACTATCTGGGAGATAAAGATGAGGAAAAATTACAGGAAGGTCTTTATACAGGTCTGTTGTATGGATTGGATGACCCTTATTCCAGATATTATACAGCAGAAGAATACGAGGCAGAGAATTCTTCCAGCCAGGGAACTTATGTGGGAATTGGCATCCTTATGGAAAAGAACAAAGAGGGCGGTGTAAAAATCGTAGAGTGTTATGAAGGCGGCCCAGGAGAAGAGGCAGGTCTGAAAGCAGGAGATATTATCAGCGCTATTGACGGTGAGGATATTACAGATGATGAAGTTTCTGATGTGGCAGATCTTGTACGTAATTCTGATAAAGACAGCGTAGTACTTACAGTACATCGGGAGAATGTAGATGATGCTATGGAGATCACTGTACCGATCACGGATGTGGAACTGCCGTCGGTTTTCCATGAAATGCTGGATTCGAAGATTGGATATATCCGTATCACTGAATTTAAAGGTGTTACCAGTGAGCAATATCAGGAAGCATTTGATGATCTGAACAGCCAGGGAATGGAGAAACTGATTGTAGATCTCAGAGACAATCCTGGTGGTCTGCTGGACTCTGTCTGCGATATTCTGCGCCAGATACTTCCGGAAGGATTGATTGTTTACACGGAAGATAAAGATGGAAACAGGGAAGTCGAAAAATGTGATGGCAAAAATGAACTCCTGATTCCGCTTGCAGTCCTGGTAAATGAAAGCAGCGCCAGTGCATCAGAGATTTTTGCCGGGGCAGTGCAGGACTATGGAATTGGAACCATCGTAGGAACAACCACCTACGGAAAAGGCGTGGTACAGTCCATCCGCCAGCTCTCAGACGGAAGCGCCATTAAACTGACTATTGCCAACTACTACACTCCAAAAGGAAACAACATCCACAAAATAGGAATCAAACCTGATATAGAGGTTTCTCTGGATACCAGCCTGCTGAATAAGAATAAAGACGAGATCACCCATGATGAGGATAATCAGCTGCAGGAAGCGATTAAGGCAGTTGAGAAGGAAAAGTAGTTGTTTGGCTGATAGTTTGATGTTATACTGTATATATGATGTCAGGGTTGAAAGGTATTTTGCCCCTGACTTGATAGATAAGATGAAAAGCCCATTGCTGAGCAGGCAGCGGATTTGCTTTGTAACTGCGAAGACACTGAACAGTTAATGGGCAGAAAGTGAAAAATATCAGAAAAAAGAGGGCGACAACATGAGCGAATATGTGATCACCACCGACAACAATTCAGATCTTCCGGAGAAATATCTCAAAGACCATGGAGTAGGCTGCATGTATCTCAGTTATTCCATGGATGGAAAAAATTATACGCATGGAAATTTCCTTCCGGAGCATGAATTTTATGAGGCAATGAGAAATGGTTCCATGCCAACCACAGCACAGGTGAATCCTGAAAATGCAAAAGCACTGCTGGAGCCTTACCTGAAAGAAGGAAAAGATATTCTTCATATTGCATTTTCCTCTGCTTTAAGCGGTACATACAATAGCAGCCGTATCGCAGCAGAGGAACTGATGGAGGACTATCCGGACCGCAAGATCATCGTGGTAGATTCTCTTGGCGCTTCCCTTGGTCAGGGGCTTCTGGTTTACCTTGCACAGGAGAAGAAAGAGCAGGGAGAAGATATGGAGACAGTTGCGAAATGGGCAGAAGAGAACAGGCTTCATATGGTACATCTTTTTACAGTCAACGATTTAAATCACCTATACCGCGGAGGTCGCATTTCCAGAACCACTGCAGTAGTAGGAAGCATGCTGAATATTAAACCGGTTCTTCATGTAGACAATGACGGAAAACTCACTGCCATCGGCAAAGTCCGCGGCCGTAAAAAATCCCTTCAGGAGCTGGTAAAGCTTATGGATGAGAAAATCGGCAGCTATCATGACACCTGCCATACCATCTTTATCAGTCATGGCGACT
>NZ_JBQHWS010000219.1:0-3323 GCF_052063845.1 Blautia sp. HCP3S3_D9 | reverse complement strand
GGTAGGTCGTCGGCAGCGTCAGATGTGTATAAGAGACAGATATACCACAAAATGGGGCGTGCAGATTGCGGGAATGATTTTTCAAACACGCTCTAGAGTGTGCTTGGAAATTGATGTACACAAAAACACTCAAAACAAGGAGGGATTACATAATGAAAAAGAAAAAATTTCTGGCCTTTACTTTATGCTCACTTCTAACCCTTACCAGTATTCAGGAACCATTGGCATTCTCTGACGAAACACCCGATGATCCGGCATTTTCAGACGAAATTACCTCTGATGAAACAGCATACGACACAGGCATTTCTGATGTATCTGCTTCTGAAAATTCTTCTGTAGCACCTGATTTTTCTTCCGGCGGAAGCGATGATCCAAATATTTCTTCGGACAAAGGTTCCTTTCAGGCAACCCCCGCACGCAAACCATCCGAAAATTCCATTCCGATCACTGCCGACAGTGGATTTGCAGACTCTGTTTTCCGAAGATGGATTTCCGAAAACCTTGATACGGATCACGATGGACTTCTCTCTGACGAAGAAATCTCCGTATGCACAAAAATCACTATTCCTTCCATGTCAGTCGATTCTCTGGAAGGCATCGAATATTTTTACAACCTGGAGACCCTGGACTGTTCCGGCAATGAACTGCTGTTTCTCGATGTATCAGCCAACACAGTTCTGAAATCTCTGAACTGCTCCCACAACAATCTGCTCAGTCTGGATCTCTCCTCCTGCAAAAAGCTGAAAGATCTGGACATTTCCTTTAACAGCTGCGGGAGCAACAGTTCCATCAGTCTTCCAAAAAGTCCTTCTGTGGAGAAACTGAACATTTCTTCTGTTGTGCTTGATGATTTTGATTTCTCCCGTTTTTCCAAACTGAAAGAACTAGATTGCAGCAACTGTAACCTGCTCGCCCTTAAACCTACATCTATGCCATCACTGGAAAAGCTTATCTGTTCCGGGAATCTCCTGGATACCCTGAACTTAAGCCGCCTTTCCAGTTTAAAAGATCTGGACTGTTCTTCCAACAGTATACAGACTCTGAAACTGCCGTACACTAGATCACTGAATACCCTTTACTGCCAGAATAATCTTCTCACTAAACTGGATCTCTCCGGTTTTTCATCGCTGAAGAAACTAAACTGTTCCGGCAATAAGCTGTTGGGGCCTGATCTTCGCAACTGTCCTCTCGAGGAACTGATCTGCAATGATAACGTGATCCGTACTCCTATGGAATTCTATGATCTGTCTCAGTTTGCTTCACCCGAAGATATCACTGTAACAGAAAATGGTATGATCGATACTTCTTACCGGCTGACCGCTGTTAATAAATTAAATCCGGTAAAAATCCGCCGCAGATTTACCAGTGCCGGCATAGAACAATATGGCACACAAATCATTTACATTGGATATCTGCTTGAAAATGATTTCCAGTCCTCTGCGCTGTTTCATCAAATGCAGGAGAACTATCCACTGACAGACGATCATATGCTGTCCCGCGAGTATCTAAAGGAAGTTTCCTCCCTTTCTTTTGACGAAGGTTTTCCGCTATTTCCTTCAGATCTGGCCTATTTTACAGGACTGAAAAGTCTGAGATGTACAGATCTTCCTCAAATCACTGAACTGGATCTCAGCGGAAATCCAGAACTTACCAAACTGGTCTGTATGGGTACAGGTATCCGTTTTCTGGACCTTACTTCCAACACCAAACTGGAATCTGTTCAGCTATGTAACAACAGCCTTTCCTCATTAAATATAACCGGACTTATGTCACTTGACAGCCTTGACTGCCGTTTTAATTCTCTGGTCAGCGTTGATACCACAGGATGCACAGTTCTGAAGGATACCTTGTTCTTCCCTCAGCATACATGCACAGTCAACGCTGATCAGGCAGGAAAAATTTCATTCGACCAGCTGGGAAACTTTCATCAGCAACTGGATACACCGGCAGCAATCCTTGCAAGCGATGAACTGCTGTACACACCCGGAGATGACTACTTTACTCTCGTAAATCCCACAGGAACCAGGACAGAAGCATCTTTTTCCATCCTGGATACCAATACATGGCAGATTCTTGGAACCTGCCAGATGACCATAAATATTGAATCAGGAACTCCTGTCACTTCTGCAAAACCGACATTAAAAAAAATCAAATCCTCTCATGAGGTTACCATCACCTGGAAAAAAATAAAGAATGTCAGTGGGTACCGGATTCTCCGCAAAGAAAAAAATAAGTCAGGGGCTTCATGGAAAGCAATCGCAACAGTTTCCTCTTCCCGTACATCCTATACAGACAACACCGGACTGATTAAAAAATCCTACCTGTATACCGTACAGTCCTATGCCTTCCAGAACGGTAAGAAAGTCTACAGTAAATATAACACCAAAGGCCTGACCGGTACAGCAAAGCTCAAACGCCCTACAGTTAAAAAGCCGAAAAAAGATGTTGTCATAAATCTTGTATGTGACGAAGTTCCAGGCGCCGACGGCTATCGTATTTACCGCCGCAAGAAAGGTACCTCCAAATGGACAAAACTGGAAGATATTGAATTCTCCGGACTGTATTACACTGACGAAACTGCAGTTCCCAAAACAGTCTATGATTATGCAGTCCGCCCATACCGTAAGCTTGGCAGTAAAATTTCTCTGGGTGATTACAGTTCCACCGGATACGTCTGCCAGACTGCAGTTCCAAAGGTCAGCCTGACTTCTGTCACTGAACAGGATGGCGGTGTCACAGTGAAATGGAAACACCAGCTTTATGTCACCGGATACTTTATTTACCGTGCAGACAGTCAGAGCAGTAAATACTATAAAATTTCGGATATACCTAATGGTCCTGATGCTGAGGAATATTATGAATATTATGAGCCTGTGCCATTCGACTCCGTAAATCCATTATATAAAGTTCGGGCATACGTCCTTATAGGTAAGAAATATTACTACGGACCATATTCCAGAGCCCTGGCTCTAAATCCGTACTCCGATAATCCCAACGCTCACGATTTCTCGGAATTCCACATGGGTTACCAGTTAAGCAGCAGTTCTTCCTCCACAGGTTTTGACCGTAACTATGATGACGGCGGCAGTTTTTCCATGGCTGCTGCCTATCTTACACGCGGATCCGGTCCTGTATATGAATGGCAGGCTCCTTACGAAAATATCTCATCAGCATCATATGGCTCTTTCACACCTGCACTTAAAGTAAATGAGATTATTTTTATCCCTGAGCGAAAGAATGCCCTGGATAATCAGGCAATCAAGCAGGCAGTTATAGATTACGGTGCAGTATCCGCATCCTATCTTTCCGCTGATGAATATTAC
>NZ_JBQHWS010000218.1:0-3333 GCF_052063845.1 Blautia sp. HCP3S3_D9 | reverse complement strand
TGGAAGGGAAAAAGAATAAACTGTAAACTGGCTGGATTCATGCATTGTTTGCGCCGGAAGGCAGGAACGACGAAAGGAGAGCATGCCGCCCGGCATGTTTGGAAGTTTGAATTTTCCTTTCACACTGGGAAATTTCACGATCATCTTCAGTCTGCTGCTGATCGCACTGCAGATTCTCATTTTAAGAAAAAACTTTAAGATAGAGAATATTCTTCAGATTCCTGTATCCATCGCATTTGGATATTTCATTGACCTTACCATGTATTTGTTTTTCTGGGTAAATCCACAGAATTATTTTATGAAAGTGATTGCTTTGCTCCTTGGATGTCTTGTACTTGGATTTGGTGTCTACATCGAAGTAGTAGCAGATGTTGTTATGCTTCCGGGCGAATCTTTTGTCCGCGCAATTGTCCAGACCTGGCATACAAATTTCGGAACAACCAAGATCATCTTTGATTCTTCTATGACAATTATTGCAGGTGTTCTTTCTTTTATTTTCTCCGGCAGATTAAACGGTGTGCGTGAAGGTACTGTTATTGCAGCTTTACTGGTTGGTTTTATCGCAAGATTGTTCGGAAAGAAACTGGAATTCGTAAAGCCATACCTGTTTCTGGAAGAGTACAGGAACGAAACCCAGACTTCTGATAAATCCAATGCAGAAGAAAATACAGCACATAAAAATGTAATCATTATCGGCAGACAGTATGGATGCGGCGGACATGATGTTGGAAAAGCTCTGGCAGAAAAACTGGGATACGAATTCTATGATCAGGAAATCATCAAAATGATCGCCGGAACCACCGGCATGACCTCCGAATTTATCCGCCGTAAAGAAGAGACTATGACAAACAGTCTGTTATATGATTTCGTAAACCAGATGTATTTATATGGAAGCAGAGAAGAGGAAGCTCCAAAGGATAAGATCTTCGAAGCAGAATCAAATGTTATCAAAGATCTGGCTAAGAAAGGAAACTGTATCATTATCGGAAGATGCTCTGATTATATTCTCCGTGAACATAAAAATGTACTGAAAATATTCTTAAGCGCACCATTGGAAACACGTATCAAACGTATTATGCAGAAATTAAATATAACCTCAAAAGAAGCAGAACAGCAGATTCGCAAAGAAGATAAACGTCGCGCGGACAATTACCGCTATTATACAGGACGTATATGGGGAATGTCTGCAAGCTTTGACCTTGCATTAAATACAGAATTGGGAATGGAATATATTGAGGAGTGCGTACAGAAAGCTTTATAAATATTTTGTATGACATAAAAAAATCGGGAAGAAATCCAGTTACATCGTTTTCTTCCCGATTTTTATCTTATTATTACTTTTACATAGAAAAATTAAATTTCTTTTATCTGACAAGACTTCCTTTCATGCTCTTATTCAATGCTGTAATAAGAACTGCAGATACTGCTAGACACAAGACTCTGTCCGCATAATCTGTAATAAACTGGACAATAAAGCAGCTTCCTACCATTCCAAGCGGTGTTTTGGAAAGAATCTGAACTAAAATAGAAGATCCTGAGGATGTAATTCCACCAAACAAAAACGCAGTAATACAGGAACTGATCAGTGTAGATGGAAGTGTGATCACAACAGCAGCAGGAAGGATCGACCATTTTTTCGGCTGCCATTTTCTGTATACAAGACCAGTCACAAAACCAAGTACAATTCCAACAGGCGCATAATACAAAGAATAAACATCAACAGTCATTCCCATTAACAGACCACTGAGTAAGTTCGGAAGCATTCCATAAAACGGTCCCAGAATGGATGCTACAAACACTGTTCCAATACTGTCCAGATAAATAGGAAGTTTCAAAAGTAAAGCAATCTGTCCACCTACAAAATTAATACAGATAGCAAAAGCAATCAGACAAATCTTATATGCTGTCATTTTTCCGGTGATTTTTTCTGTCTTCATCATATTCATTTGCACTCCTTTAAATCAAATCCTGTAAAATATCCAGTTCTCCCGGTTCCATGTCAAGGATCCGTGAAAGGAATAACTGGAAAAATGCATATACATCTACCTCCGTCAATACCTTTGTATTTGCAGTCTTTCGATAGAAGTTCATAGAGTCTACCACTGACTGACCAAGAGATATTCCCGTTGTTTCAATCTGTACATAAGACTCAAATCCCTCACAGATCGCAGGATTTAGGAAATACGCAACTGCAAGAGGATCATTGATCACGCAGCCAATGATATGTTCCCATTCCCAGTGAAAATCAAAATAAAACTTCGTAATTTTCTTTATAAATTCACCGGTTTCTTTATTCAATCTGCAGATATACTCCAGAAGAGTAGGAGTGAGGACAATCTCTCTTGTCACATCCAGTCCGATCATATGAATCTTTTTACCGATTTCATGTGTTGTAGCATACACCAGTGCCGCCGCATCCGGATCACACCAGTAATTATACTCAGCAACAGGAGAGCAATTTCCATGACTTTTAAATGTACCGCCCATAGATACCAGTTCCTCTATGCAGCAAAATGCCTCTCTGTCTTTCTGGATCAGTGTTGCAAGATTTGTCATCGGTCCCAATGCGATCACAGAAACCGTTTCTCTTTTCAAAATATCAGCCATAAAATCCACGGCTCCCATTTCCTGCTGCCAACCCTCTACTTCAGGCAGGAAACTCTCACCAAGTCCATCTTCTCCATGAGTATCCAGCGCGTTCACATAGTCACGTTTTAAAGGTTTACTTTCGCCGATATACACAGGAACATCCAGTCTGTTCATCTGCTTCAGAACTTTCTTTGCATTTCCGGCTCCCATTTCAACAGGTGAATTTCCACAGACAATCGTGATTCCAACCACCTCAATCTCAGGAGATTTCAGCGCAAGCATAATAGCAAGGCTGTCATCAATCCCCGGATCACAGTCAATGATTACTTTTCTTTTCTCCATTATTTTCCTTTCCAACTGGTGGTCAAAATAAAAAATGCTTTTGTTTATCACCTCCAATAAACAAAAGCATCAGCAAAAAGACTGCAGCAACAGCAGCCTGATTTTCCATTTTTACTTTGCCTAGTTTTTTATACTGGGAGGTTCACGAACCAGTTTCGACAAGTATTTTAGCATAGGTTTCTTTTTGTGGCAATACCATTTTAGATTTTTCTTCCTGAAATTAGAAAACAAACTGCAGACACCATCCTAAAGAAGAATTACCTACAGGACTTCGTAAAATAGAACTTCACGACGCTATTCCATGAAAAATCTTTCTGATCTGTCGCAAAAATACCAGTTGCTATTTCAAAATTTTTTGCAAGATATACGATGTCCTGTATGTATTAATAAAACCCGGGTCCA
>NZ_JBQHWS010000217.1:0-3369 GCF_052063845.1 Blautia sp. HCP3S3_D9 | reverse complement strand
CTGGTGATAGCAAGATCTAAAAATCGCTGATTTATGGTTTTTAACTTTACATTAATAGATCATAATGGGATCAATCATGAGAAAGGAGGAATTACTATGATTGATTCCAGCCACACTGAAACACTGTATGATGTAATCCAACAGTTTCGAGAATACATCACACAAAACTATGGAGCCGACTCAAAAACTGCTCAAGCCTACATCCGGATTGCCGATGATTTCCAGCGGCATGTGAGTGATAAGGATCCCTCGGTTCTACCAGAGTTAGACGTTCAAGAGTACTATGGCCTGACTGTTGGAGTGCCACCATTTGAAGCACCACTGTCAAAATCAAAAGAACGGTATGCCCGAGCCATACGGATGATTCACAGCATCCTTCATAACGAAGAGCCAAAACGAAGGTATATCAACTATCCGCTTAGATGTCCTGCACCATTTCAGGATATTCTCAGCAGATACGAAACCATTATGAGGGATGACCAAAAGAGCCATGGTACTATTCGTACACGCTCCGGTCGTATGAAGGTATTCTTTGTTTTTCTGGCGGACAGGGAGTGTGTTGCCTTGGAGGACATTACACCAGAGCTGTTTGCTGACTATGTCTCATCCCTCAGGGATAGATACTCATCGCAAGGGAAGGCTTCTATTTTATATACGATCAGGAACTTTTTCTCTTATGACGAGTTCTCGGATATGTTATCGTTTGACCCGCTTCCCTTTTTGACAGGGATTCATTCAAAAAAGCATGAGAGATTACCTTCTTTCTATACAGCGGATGAGGTAAAACGCATTCTGAACGCAGTTGACAGAAACACTCAATGGGGTAAAACAGCCTACCTTATGATGCTTCTTGCCTGTGTGTATGGGTTACGTTCCAGCGATATCAAGGCTTTGGTTTTTAGCGGCATCAACTGGGAAAGACGAACCATTACAATTTTGCAGTTTAAGACACATAGGGAAGTGTCGCTTCCCATTACGGATGAAGTGCTGTTTGCATTACTTGACTATATTAAAAATGCTCGCCCAAGAGTAAACAGCCCATATGTATTCATCCGGCTTAGAAAGCCGTATGTTCCATACTCGATGGATGACCATTTTGGAGATAAGATTTTACCATACTTCGAGATTGCAGGTGTAGACACAAAAGGGAAGCATCATGGTCTGCACTCACTCAGACATAGTCTGGCTACAAATCTTTTTGAATCGGGAACTCCGGTAAATGAGATTGCCGTGATCCTAGGGCACACATCTGCAGCCTCAACGAAGACATATGTCTGGTCTGATATTGAGCGCCTCAGAATAGCAGCATTGGAGGTGCCCGGAAAATGATCAATGACAAGGAGTTTCTTAAATTTGAAGAAGGTTTCTTCAAGCCGTACTTTGAAAAGTTCATAGAGTTCAAGCGTGGTAAGGGCGAAAAGGTTGCCAATTCAACACTAATCCGTTTCAGAAAACTGAATAATTCGCTTAACCAGTATCAGACAGATCAAATATCTGAGCAGATGATACTGGAGTTATTGGCTCCGCGTGATGGACTTAGTGAAATCGAGCGTCAATACATGACATCAAACTTACGGCAGTTTTGTTCTTTCCTGGTGCTTCTCGGAGTAAACGCAGCCGCTGTTCCACCAAAGTATATGCGAACAGCCAGATGTGAATTTCGTCCATATATTTTCAGCGACGAAGAATTACATCGCTTAGTCGTTGTTGCTGATTCACTTCCTTCATCAAATAGAACCAAAGCACATCAGCAGATTTATCCAGTGCTTGTAAGAATGCTCATAGGTACCGGGATGCGTATAGGAGAAGTTTTGGCACTGAAAAGGGGTGATGTTGATCCAATAAATGGCGTGGTTAAGGTGATAAATGGAAAAAATGGTGTTTCAAGATATATTCCTGTATCTGATAGTCTAAAAATGGTTCTCAGTAGTTATGCTGAAACTATCGATATGTCTGACGAAGACAAGCCGTTTTTTATTTCTTCCTATACTGGCGGTCATCTTACATATGATGCAATGAAATATATGTTTCCAAAGATGCTTAAGGCGGCAGATATATACACGGCAGATGGTAGAACACCCAACATCCACTCTATCCGGCACACGTTCTGTACCAGAAGTCTGGAGAAAATGCTGGATAGCGGAATGAATATCTATACCGCCATACCGATATTGGCTGCCTATGTTGGTCATGTGAATTACATGGATACAGAAAAATACATTCATTTCACGGAACAGGGACATGAAGACTTCATTAAAAAAGAAGCTTCCCTGGGGAGTATATTCCCGGAGGTGATCGATGAGTGAATACTTATCCTTTTATGTCCAGCGCTATTTTATGTCGTACTTGATGAAACAGCATAATTATGGGTCGAATACTATTTCATCATATCGTGACACTTTCAGGCTGTTGCTTGCATTTATGGCAGAATCCAATGCGGATATATCAAAGATAGAAATCTATAACATCAGCCATGACAAAGTACTTGAGTTCATGACATGGCTTGCAGAAGTTAGAAAAAATGGAGTATCCACAAAAAATGTAAGGTTGGCACACATAAAATCATTTTTTCGATATGTGATGATGACTACACCAGAGCATTCAGAGCAATGCCGAAAAATACTTAGTATCCCTTTCGGAAAAGAGGACAAGAAACCTCCCGTCTGTATGTCCACTGATGCAATAAAACAATTGCTGGCATCGGTTGATTCATCAGTTGACGAGGGACTACGTCACTTGGCACTCTTATCACTTATGTACGATTCTGCCTGCAGGGTTCAGGAAATCATCGGTCTTAATGTTATGGACTTTCATGCTGGTCAGTGCTGCAGGATTTATGTCCATGGCAAGGGAAACAAATACCGCTCTATCCCCTTACTCAGTGAAACAGAGAAGATTGTATCGAAATATATTAAACGCTTTCGTCTTATGCCGGATTCTCCGTTGTTTTGCAATAAAAATGGTGAGCGGTTAACAAGGCAGGGCATCCGTTATATAATACAAAAATACTCAAAGATGGCTAATGAAAACACGCCAGGCATTATTGAAGGTTCTGCGTATCCACACATACTTCGCCATAGTAAGGCTACACACCTTGTAAACAGCGGTGTAAACATATACAATGTCAGAGATTTCTTGGGACATGAATCTGTGGCGACTACGCAGATTTATCTGACTACGAATCCTGAGGTCACAAGAAAGGCTATAGAAACAGTTGCAGAGAAAACTGTACCCGAAAGCCTTGATTTCTTCTCAAAAGAGGACCGAGATGATTTACTTTCCTTCTTAGATTCTTTAAGGTAGTAGGCAAGTGTTAATGTAAAGTCAGCAAGAGCACAATGTAACTAATGATTGTATAGGAATGTCTGA
>NZ_JBQHWS010000216.1:0-3433 GCF_052063845.1 Blautia sp. HCP3S3_D9 | reverse complement strand
TAGATGGGAATGGGATGAGGGGAATACCTCTTAGATGTCCTTACCTCTATACCATAAAAAGAAATAAGTCTGTAAGTGATTTCTCTTGCTTACAAACTTATTATACGAGGAGGAACAAAATGAAACAAGAAAAAGTTGGAAGTTTTCTTAAAGAGCTTCGAAAAGAAAAGAATATTACACAGGAACAGTTGGCAGAAAGCATGTGATTGATGGCGCGTTTTGGTTTGAGTAGGAAAAACATGGGAAGTTAGCAATAAAACATTACGCGAGTAAACTCGCATAAGATGATTTCCACTTCCCAAACATCTGATTTCCAGATTTCCGGAAGTGCGATTTCATCGCACAAGAATATTCAAATTGTTTTTGGAATTAGGCATTCGTTAAAAAAGGCTGCACACAATTTTGTATGCAGCCGAATCTATATGAAGAGGTGCCTTTTTTCCTCCTTGGCAATGTTATTTTTTGTTATATTTTACATCCAGAAGCGATTGGAAAAGCATCCACGCATGACAGATACAATACCCTGTAGGATCAGGAAAAATCCGATTACCCAGGCCATAGCTGCAATACTTGCAAATGGATGTGTGAATGACAGAAAACCAATCACAGTCAGAAGGATTCCAAGTACTGTAAACCAGCCCCAGCCCTTTACTCCCAGTTTTTGAAGGTCAAAGGAATTAACCAGTTTGGTGATACCTGAAAAAATCAGCCACATTCCTAAAATAAAGGAAATAGTCATTGCTGTAAACCATCCATTTCCCAAAATGAATAAAGACATCAGTACGGTTAGAATGCCGTCAGCAAGAAACCAGCCAGATCCTGCCATATAATCATGACCGGCTGCAAATATCACAATATCTATAATGCCGGAAAACATCATGGAAACTCCAAAGATAATGGGAAGACCATAAAGAATTTTTCCGGGATTCCTCAAACATCCGATCCCGGTTATAATCAGAAAGATTCCGGCTAAAATCCATAATACTCTTGATGTCGTTTTACTCATATCAAAAACCTCTTTTCCGATTGCATTTGGCTTTTAAAACAGGCAGGGGTTTTATTCCCTGCCCGTTTGAGATTAACCTTCGATGGAAATATAATGTGAGTTGTTTTCTACTGCCTTCTGCTCTTTTGGAACAGTAAAGGAAAGAATACCATTTTCAAATTTCGGATGGATGTCTTCTCTCTGAACATTATTTCCTACATAAAAGCTTCTGCTTACATTTCCGGTATAACGCTCGCGGCGGATATATTTTCCTTCCTTATCTTTTTCATCTTTATCCAGACCTTTTGCTGCACTTACAGTTACATAACCGTTTTCAAGCTGGATCTGAATCTCGTCTTTCTTAAATCCAGGAAGATCAATTGCCACTTCGTAAGCGTTGTCTTTTTCCTTCACATCAGTCTTCATGATATGGGGAGCATGTTTTCCATACAATTTTTTATCGATGTCCGGAAAAGCAAAATCATCCATAAAATCATCAAATAAATTTTCTCCAAAAATACTAGGCATTAACATAAGTCATATCTCCTTTCATGACATAAACTAAAGTTTGCACTATCGGAGAAACCCGAAGTGTTGATTTATGAATATCAGGAAGAAAAATCATATTCTCTTTCTTTGTTCTATGTGTAATATAACATATGAATTAGCACTCGTCAATAGAGAGTGCTAATAATTGTGTGAAGATTTTGTGAACTTTGCGAAATAAAATAATTACTGATATTAGATTCAGCGGAATAGATTCCAGATGTTAATCATTAATTAAGAGGAAACAAAAAAGTCGTTTAAAATTAAATGGTGACGAATTATTAAACTTGTGATAGAATGAAAAAAACATTGAAAGAAGCTGAACAAAATGGATACACAAATTGATATCATATTGCAGGGAGGACAGTTTAAAAAGCTGTTAGAGGAACAGAGCGTTGAATTACGAGAAAAATATGATATGAAAAGAGCAGAACTGGAGATATTATACTTCCTGTCAAAATGCGGAACACATAATACCTCTACGGATATCCACCATCAGTTGATGATGAACCGTGGACATATTTCGCAGGCAGTTGACAGTCTCTGCAGGAGAAATTATCTTATTGCGATACCGGATAAGAATGATAGAAGATATATTCATTATGAAATATCTGATTATGCGAAGGATCTGGTAACAGAAATGACGAAGAGAAGGGAAGCAATGAACGGGATGATTTTAAAAGGTGTGTCGGAAGAAGAATTGAAGGTTTTTCGGGAAGTATCGGAAAAAATCAGGAAAAATATAAATGAATTAATTTAGATGATCAAAAGATGCAAAGTAATGGTTAAGGTGCTTCGCATCTTTTTTAAATTATTTTGGAAACCTATTGACAAGAGAAATACAGATGATATAATACTTTAAAAATAAATAATTTAAAAATAAAACATGTTTCGCGAGAAACATATTTTTTGCGAAACACGATGGCACTCAACAAGCAAGAGTGCTAACAAAAGAAAGGCAGGTTATTCATATGAAATTAAAACCATTGGGTGACAAAGTAGTTCTTCAGTATCAGGATGTTGAAGAAAAGACAGAATCAGGAATCATTCTGCCAGACAGCGCAAAAGAAAAATCGCAGGAAGCTGTAGTAATCGCAGTTGGTCCGGGAAAATGTAAAGACGGACAGAAAGTTCCCATGCAGGTAAAAGAAGGAGATAAAGTCATTCTTTCCGAATATGGCGGAACAGAAGTAAAAATTGGCGACGAAGAATATAAAATTGTAAGTCAGGACGATATTCTGGCAATTGTAGAGAAATAGAAAGTGTTGAAAGAAGGAAATTATCATGGCAAAAGAGATTAGTTTTGATATTGATGTTCGAAAAAAGATGGAGGCCGGTGTAGACAGACTGGCAGATACAGTAAAGGTAACATTGGGGCCAAAAGGAAGAAATGTTGTACTGGATAAATCTTACGGTGCACCATTAATTACAAACGATGGTGTGACCATTGCAAAAGAGATCGAACTGGAAGATCGTTTTGAAAATATGGGCGCACAGCTTGTAAAAGAGGTGGCTACCAAGACAAACGACATTGCAGGAGATGGAACAACAACAGCTACAGTTCTGGCACAGGCACTTGTAAAAGAAGGAATGAAAAATATCGCAGCAGGGGCAAATGCCATTGTTTTAAGAAAAGGAATGAAGAAGGCAGCAGATGTGGCTGTACAGGCAATTGAAGAAATGAGCCATCCTGTTACTGGGAAGGATCATATTGCAAAAGTAGCTGCAATCTCTTCCGGTAATGAAGAAGTCGGTGAGATGATTGCCGATGCAATGGAAAAAGTCGGAGAGAACGGCGTTATTACGATTGAAGAATCAAAGACCATGAAGACGGAGATCGACGTAGTCGAAGGTATGCAGTTCGATAATGGATATCTTTCCGGATACATGTGTGATGATAAA
>NZ_JBQHWS010000215.1:0-3490 GCF_052063845.1 Blautia sp. HCP3S3_D9 | reverse complement strand
TTCTAGTCAATTCCATTATACCAAACGGAACAGGTTTATGCCTTTTTTATTGGCTGAAATATTGAATTTTCAAGGTTCAACACACCGTATCGGTGTGGGAAGTTTTAGTTATTAAAACATTAACAAAGGAGACCAGCTATGAAAAGTCAAGCATAGATTAGCAGAAAATTACCTTTTTTATCAGTGGCTATAAAAGGGTAACTCTAACAGAGCTCCCCAAAGGGTGCTTTTCAAAATCTACTATGATCTCGAGTTAGAACTTACTCAAGATTGAATGCCACATCATCCGTCAGCATCTTAAAAAGGATTCTGACGAGTTTGCCGGCACAATGCCCCAGAGCATTATAGTGGTTCCGGCCTTCAGCCATCTTGGCATCGTAGTAAGCCTTGAAGGTGTTGTTGTTCTTAACTACATTGTGAGCTGCGTTGATCAATGCATACCGGAGAACCCGGGAGCCACGTTTAGACATTCTTGTGTGGCTGGCATTGAAATTTCCAGACTGATATATAGAAGGATCCAGTCCGGCAAATGCAAGCAGCTGACAGGGCTTTGAAAAGCGATGAATATCGCCAATCTCGCCCAGGATCATTCCGCCATTGATATATCCGATGCCTGGAATGGTCATAATAACGGAGTCAAGTCCAAGCATGATTTCAGTCATCTCGGATTCGACGTCGGTGATCTGCCTGTCCAGTAACTCGATCTGCTCCACAGACTGTGTTACTTGTAAGGATAGGGCTCTGTCGCTGGAACCGACAGACTTCTGTGCCAGAATTCTTAATTCCTTGGCCTGCTCTTTATTGAAGTGTCCGTGGGAGGAAACCTCGAGCAGATGAGCCAGATGAGTCAAGTGCATGGAAGCTACCAGTTCAGGTGTAGGAGCCTCTTTCAGAAGAGCGTAAATGGTCTTCTGATGAAGTCCGGATTTGAAGAAGTACTGGAGTTCCGGAAAGACACGGTCCACGTAGGCTGTGAGCTGTATTTTTAGCCGGGTACGCTCTTTGATATTCTTCTGCCGGAAACGGCCGAGGTTCTTCAGATGCATGAGGTCAATATCCTCCTGCGAGAAGAATCTGTGCGGCTGAGCAATTAAAGTTCTGGCAATAACTAACGTATCCACCTTGTCGGTCTTCGTCTTCCGGATGTTGTTCTTACGCATCGTGGAAGTCTGGATCGGGTTGATAACGCAGACCTGGTAGCGTTTAGATACGAGAAATTCAACCAGGTTGTCAGCATAGTGTGCCGTCGATTCAAGACCAATGATGAGGCTACCGCGATCGTATGATGCGAGAGCAGAGAGCAGCGTACAGAAGCCATCATTGTCATTCGTAAATTTGAACGGCTTAACGAGTACCTCGCCGTCTGAAGAAACAACAGAAGCGAAGTGATTGAGTTTGGCAATGTCGATGCCAACGTAGTACATAGTGAAACCCTCCTTTCGGTTCCCTGATACTGTGGCATCCACAAACGATTATCATCGTAGACTTGATTGAAATTAGTACTCAGGAGAAGTTCTCCGGCACATCCAGCTGATAAACAATTCAGATAAAGGTAGCGGCAATACACTCCTATGAAGTAGTCAGAGCTACAGGGGATAATAAAAAGTCCCACAGTATCTGAATGTATTTAACCACAGAATCAAAAAGAAAGGAAAATGTTGATTTAGCTTCTGGAATCATCATACAAGAATATAATGGATTTACCTATTGCGCTTAAAACTGCATCAGAAAAATTAGTTGTTGGATATAAACAAGCACAGTTAAAAAAAATAGCTCAAGATTTAAGTGATAGATACAGAAATGAAAGCGGTGCTGGAAAGGTATTGTTGTCTAAAGATATTGAAGCTGCAGTATATGCACTCGTTCGTATGCCAGCAACATATGGTGCTGTTTCAGATGCACTGAGTTATTCTTTAGAATATTTTAACGGAGAAATAAAAACTCTTTTAGATGTTGGTGCGGGAAGTGGAGCTGCCACATGGGCGGCACAGGCTCAATTGCCGTTGGAACGAATCACTTGTATTGAACGAGAAGGTGCTATGAGAAGAGTTGGTGAAGCATTGATGAAAGAAGGCGAGCCTGTTCTCTCTTCAGCTAGATGGATTAGTTCAGACTTGACATCTTCGAAGATAACAACATCTGCGGATATTGTGATTTCATCATATGTTATGAATGAGATGGCGAAAAAGGATCGCCAATTTGTTCTTGATAATCTTTGGGCTGCGACAAATGAGATGCTCTTGATTGTTGAGCCTGGCACGCCAGCTGGTTTTTCAGTTTTAAAAGATACTCGCGACTATCTATTATCAAAAGGTGCACATATAGTAGCACCTTGCCCGCATGAAAATGAATGTCGTTTAGCAGAAGATGATTGGTGTCATTTTACTTGTAGAGTTCAGAGAAGTAAAACACACAAAATGCTGAAAGATGCAGATGTTCCATATGAAGATGAAAAATACTCCTATATGGCATTTGTAAAAAACGAGTGCAATCGTGCAACCGCCAGAATATTACGACATCCATATATTGAAAAAGGACAAATAGGCTTGGAAATCTGTAGCAGAAAAGACAATCGAAGTGTCCAGGTTAAGAAAAAGGATGGAAAATTATTTAAAGTTGCAAGAAAAGCAAAACATGGAGACAGTATTGAGATTGAATAAAAGGTGCAAGAAAATGGATTGGGCGTTTTTTAAAAAGGATTTGCAATATATCTTTTTGAATCAGATAGTAAGTTCAATTCCTTCATGGACTATTAGAAATTTTTTTTATAAATGCAGCGGGATGAAAATTGGACCTAAGGCAAGAATTGGAATAAATACTGTAATAATAAGTCCAAAAGGTATAACAATAGGATGTAGAAGTGTTATCAATGATCATTGTGTACTTGATGGTAGCGGGGGGATTACAATCAAAAATGATGTTTCCATTTCTGCATTTACCAAAATATATTCATGCACACACAAGACAGATTCTGATTTTTTTGAATATATAACGAACCCTATAATTATAAAAAACAATGTATGGATAGCAGCTAATGCTATGATATTAGATGGATCTATTCTGAACGAGTTTTCAGTAATTGGAGCAAACAGTTGTTTTAAAGGTGTTGCAGAAAAAGGCGGAATCTACTATGGAAATCCAGCAATTCTTCGCAAAAAAAGAATGTTAGATAAAGAATACAAGATTGATTTTGAACCACATTTTAGATAAGAGGGAATTAAAATGAGAGTTTTTATAACTGGTGTTGCTGGGTTTATGGGAAGCCATTTGGCTGATAAACTTATTGCGAACGGGGAGGATGTTGTTGGTGTGGATAATCTTGTGGGCGGTACATTAGATAATGTAAATCCACAAGTGGAATTTTATGAGGAAGATTGTGTGCTAACTTCTCATTATTTTCCTACTCAAACACTTAAAACTCTGATAAATACTGAGTTGTTCGTAATTTTGTTGGTGGATAAATGAGTAGGTATGTTTACTTAGCAAAAAA
>NZ_JBQHWS010000214.1:0-3503 GCF_052063845.1 Blautia sp. HCP3S3_D9 | reverse complement strand
ATGAGTTTGTCGTACAGGGTCACTTTCCTTTGTAATAGTTGTCGCAAACTTATTATACATCAGAAAGTCCCTGTACGATATTTTTTATTCAAAAAGTTGTAAAGTGGTGTTATAAATTATAAAGGACTGAAAGAGAGTATTATCGAATTACCTGCAGTAAAAAGGAGTGAGACCATTGAATGTAATGCCAATTTCAGATTTAATTGATCAGGTATCTCAAATATGTAAAAGAAACGGTGTACAGCGTTTAGATCTGTTCGGATCTTTTGCAACAGGGACAGCGACACCGACCAGTGATATTGATTTTGTTGTATATGGATGTAAGGATATCCTGCATCTGGAAGATGAACTGGCAGATATTGATACACTTCGAAAAATTGATATTTTTGAATATGAAAGTATAAAAAATAAATTCTTGAAGGAGGATATTGAGAAATATGGAAAGCAAATATATTAATCGTTATAATACTTTTTGTAGCAGCCTGAAAAATCTTGAAAAGAGCAGACATGCTGATCCGAAGGCAGATTTTGTACTGGAAGGTACTGTGTTGAATTTTAACCTGACTTTTGATATTTCCTGGAAAGTAATGAAGGATATCCTTATTAAACAGCTTGGCATTTTGGATTTTGCAATCGGATCACCAAGAGAAACTTTACATCAGTCTTTTACTAATAAAATAATTGACGATGACAGATGGCTCCAGATGCTACGTGCAAGAAATCAACTTGCACATGATTATGATGGAACCTTTGCAGCTGAAAAATTTCAGGATATTATTAATGTCTATTATCCTTTATTTGAGAAATTGAAGGATAATGTAAAAAAATATTATATTACAGAGTAGACTATTTACAGAAAAGAGGAGCGCTTTATTTTGAACGCCCTATGGCTAAAAATTTCACCATATCGAACAAATAAAAGTACAAGTATTTTTTCTTTTTCTTCGAATCAATACAAGTTATTAGACAAATTCCATTGAAAATCTCCCTATATATTCTAATATATAAGTATAATCACTAAAACATATTTCTTCAGACAATCGGCCAATTGTCAAGTTGTATTGTAGTTGTACTTAACAGAATGTAAAGGAGGACAACAATGACTCGACTTATTAAGATCAATGAAAATGGAATTTATATGGTATTTGCTCTGATCGACGATGAAAAGATCCGTCTGATCCATCTTGGAACGGCTCCGTTTAATGAAAAAGCAATGCCGGAAAATGCATGGGAAAATGGATATCTGGTGCAATATCAGGAAACAGGATATGGTAGCGCAGATCACCGCGGAAGAAAGCATACAGGAAGTGTTCCCGGATGTTGGGCTGTCTATCGTGAGATGCGTGATTACAAAAATGAAAAAGGTCGAAAACTTGAAATTGTGCAGGATTATCAGGGTCTGCAGCTGATCAGTCATTATCAGTTTTATGATAATGTTCAGACAATACGTTCCTGGACAGAAGTGACGAATCAAAGTGAGCAAACACGGGAGATTGAATATGTTTCTTCTTTCGCATACCAGTATGCATCTGTCGGCGGAAATAAACCGTGGAACCGGAAAATGCGTCTGCATACAGCGCATAATTCATGGTATGATGAGTGCCGCTGGGAATCCCGCACGCTGCCTGAAATGGGATTAAATCCGATCAACCTTGCGCAGTCTACAAAACGTATTTATGAGCAGAATCTTGGTTCCTGGTCTACCCAGGAATTTCTTCCTATGGGATGCCTTGAGAATGAAGAAACCGGTGCAACATTTCTTTGGCAGATTGAGAACAATGGCTCCTGGTACTGGGAAGTTGCAGAGAGCAGTGAATTAATGTTCCCTACAGTAAAGGATCATAACCTGATGATCACAAATGACGGAAATGAAATATCCGGCGAAATATATTTCGTGTTATCCGGCCCTACTGAATGGGAAAGCCAGTGGCATAAAAGCCTGAAGCCGGGTAAATCTTTTATCACAGTGCCGACGGCCGTCTCTGTTGTTAATGGAGGATTTGAAAAAGCAGTTGTAGAGATGACGAAATACCGCCGTAAGATCCGCCGTCCTAATAAAGATAATGAAAAACTTGCAGTTATTTTTAACGATTACATGAACTGTCTGTTTGGGGATTCTACAACAGAAAAACTGCTTCCTCTTATTGACGCAGCGGCAGATGCAGGATGCGAATATTTTTGCATTGACTGTGGATGGTACACGGACACTAACTGGTGGGCCGGCGTAGGTGAATGGAAACCTTCTGCGCAGAGATATCCGGGAGGCATTGAGAAACCAATTAAATATATCCGTGAAAAAGGTATGATTCCTGGTCTTTGGCTGGAAATTGAAACAGTTGGTTTTGACTGCCCGAATATCGACAATATTCCGAAGAGCTGGTTTTTCAGAAGACATGGAAAGATTGTATCCGACCAGTGCAGATATCCGTTGGATTTCAGAAATCCGGAAGTGCAGGACTATGCAACTTCTGTAATTGACAGAATGGTAAATGAATATGGTGTCGGCTATATCAAAATGGACTATAATATCAACAGCGGAATCGGTACGGAGGTAGATTCCGACAGTCTTGGAGATGGTCTTCTGGAACATAACCGTGCATATCTTGCATGGCTGGATTCTATTTTTATTAAATATCCGGATCTGATCATTGAAAACTGCGGTTCCGGCGGTATGCGAATGGATTATGCGATGCTCAGCCGTCACAGTATCCAGTCATCCAGCGACCAGACAGATTACATAAAAAATGCAGCGATTGCAGCCTCCTGTGCAACAGCGCTTACTCCGGAACAGTGCGCGATCTGGTCTTATCCTTTATCCGGAGCTGACCCGGAAGAAACGACCATGAATATGGTCAATGCGATGATGCTTCGAATCCACCAGAGCGGACATCTGGCGACCCTTCCGGCTAATCAGTTTAATCTGGTGAAAAATGGAATTGAAGTTTATAAAATGATTCGAAATGACATCAAGGAAGGACTTCCATTCTGGCTGACAGGAATCCCGAAATTCGAAGATCCGTGGTTTACTTTTGGACTGGAATGTGACAATTGTGCATATATTGCAGTCTGGAGGATTTCCGGTGAAAAGATCCTTAACGTACCATTAAAAGAAGAATTGCAGAAATATCAGCACGTAGAGCCAGTCTATCCACAAAATACTCTGGATTGTGCTTATATAAATGAAAATCATACGATTTCTTTCTTACTGGAAGAAACCAAAACAGCAAGAATATTCAAGTTATATTAAAAGGAATACAGCCCGCACTATTTCAGTGCGGGCTGTTGGTGATGTAGAATGACAAACTTATACCTGAATTATTCACGGAACAGTATCTGAACTGATAACTGCACCATGAATCTAAAAATTGATCCATGCAGCTATAACATCACTCAATTAACCTGTCAAAAGGGTATAAAATCCCCGTGGCAAAGTTCTAAGCAGTTATTAGGCTGTCAAGGTTCGTTAATAGTTGCTATTCCAACTGTACATTCAGCTTACCGAT